>DATEGW010000017.1:0-6140 GCA_035279845.1 Candidatus Acidiferrales bacterium
AGCAAGATCGCGCGGCTGGTGAATCTTTACGCGCGGCGGTTGCAGATTCAGGAGCGCCTCACAAGCCAGATTGCCAAGGCAATCGATGAGAAGCTTAAACCCTTGGGAGTCGGCGTAATCATCGAAGCAAAACACATGTGCATGGTGATGCGAGGCGTCGAGAAGCAAGGCTCGGTGGCGGTCACAAGCGCCATGCTCGGCAACTTCCGCACGAACAAGCAGACGCGCGATGAATTTCTTTCTTTGGTCAAGAGCGGAAAATCCTAAAACGATGGATCGCCGGGGCGGGTCCGGGGCGAGGCGGAGATGAACAGAAAACGCTGTACGATCCTCGGGGTCGGTGTAGCCGCTGCTGGCATCGCGGTGGCTCTGGCAGGATCGCTCGCAGCGGGGCGCGCGGTTGACGTCCATACGCAGTGGAACACGCTGGCAAGCGCCTATTTCTCTCAAGTCTACTTTGTCTTCAACCCCACCAGTGGAAGTTATGCCGGCCTGCATCAATACGACCGCATGCTCGAAGACTATTCGCGTGCGGGAATCGATCGTAAGGTTGAGGCCTATAAACGATTTGAAAAGCGCGTCGATGAATTCAACGCAGCGGGGCTCTCCCAAGAGGAAGTCGCGGACCGCGAAATCGTGCTCTCGAATATTAAAGGCACATTGCTCTCGCTGGAGGACATTCGCGGCTGGGAAAAGAATCCCGATAACTACTCGACGGGAATCACGAACAGCGCCTATGTGATCATGAGCCGCAAGTACGCGCCGGCGAATACGCGCCTGCACTCCTTGGTTGCCCGCGAGAAATTGATGCCGGCCGCGCTCATGGATGCGCGCCAGAATCTCAAGAATCCGCCGCACATCTTTACGGAAATTGCGCTGGAGCAACTTCCTGGTGACATTAGCTTTTTTCAGCATGACGTGCCGTCGGCGTTCATGGACGCTACTGATCCTGAAGTGAAAGCCGAGTTCTCGAAAACGAACGCCGCTGTTATTTCGGCGCTGCAGGACTATGAGAAATGGCTGCATGACGTCGAACTGTCTGCCTCGAAGGGCGATTTCGCCGTTGGGGCTGATGTCTATTCAAAGAAACTGCTGTACGACGAAATGGTCGATACGCCGCTGGATAAACTCCTCGCGCTCAATCAGGACAACATGAAGGCGAATCAGGCCGAATTTGCGCGCGTCGCTAAGGAACTTGATCCGACCAAGACTCCGCAGCAAGTGCTTGCAGAATTGCAGGCCGATCACACGACACCGGACAAGCTGTTACAAGCCTTTCGCAATACCTTTGGCAGCCTGATTTCGTTTATCCGGCAAAAACACATCGTGACTATCCCTTCGAACATCGAGCCGACCGTGCAGGAGACGCCGCCTTTTATGCGCGCGACGACGTCCGCCTCGATGGACATGCCCGGGCCGTTCGAGACAGGCTCTAAGACTGCATATTTCAACGTGACGCTGCCCGACCCGAACGCCCCTCCCAAGGAACGGGAAGAGTTGATGGAGGAGTTCAATATTGGCACTGTGATCTCTACCGCGGTGCACGAGGCTTACCCCGGCCATTATGTTCAACTCTTGTGGCTCTCTCGCGCACCATCGAAAGTGCGCAAGCTGCTCGGATCGAATACAGACATCGAAGGCTGGGCGCATTATTGCGAGCAGATGATGCTCGACCAAGGCTACGGCCAGCCGGGAACCGGAGCAAAAGACGAGCGCGAGGCGAAACTCATTCGGCTCGGGCAACTCTCAGACGCGCTGTTGCGCAACGCGCGATTTACAGTCGGGATTCAAATGCATCGGCGTCAAATGACCTTCGACCAGGCTGTCGATTATTTCGTCAAAGAAGGGTATCAGTCCCACGCAGTCGGGCTCATGGAGGCCAAGCGCGGCACGGGCGATCCAACGTATTTGTATTACACGCTGGGGAAGCTACAGATTTTAAAGCTGCGCTCGGATATGGAGAAAAAAGAAGGTGCGGCGTTTTCGCTCGAGAAATTTCACGATGATTTTCTAAAGCAGGGATTCCCGCCAGTGAAAGTGGTACGCCAAGCGCTGCTGGGGGATAGTTCGCCCACGCTATAAGATCGGAGAAAATCAATCTGTGAGCCCGTTCTGTAGTCCGCAATCCTACTTGGGCCCCCATGTTTTGCTCCCGGCCTCGTAATTCTTTTTGTTGGCGCTGCAAAGGTCGTGTGCTAGGCTGATTAAGTCGAAGAAGAATATACAGAAGAGCAGGGCCACGACGCTTCAGGGGAGGGCGGAGTTGAGCGAAGCCAAATTTGGTGTAATCGAACAGTACAGAACGCATCCGCGTGATACCGGTTCACCGGAAGTGCAGATTGCGTTACTGAGCGAGCGCATCAACTACCTCACTACCCACCTCAAAGCCCACGCAAAGGATCATGCTTCGCGACGCGGATTGATTATGATGGTCAACCGCCGCCGCCGGCTGCTGGACTACCTGAACCGCCGCGACCCAGATCGGTATCGCGAGATTGTCGAACGTCTTAGCTTGCGCAAGTAGCATCCATTCCCTGAACGGCCATTCCGGCCGCGGTTTTTTCTCTCCGCACAAATCGGAGTTGCAGGGCGCGATGCGGGGTGTCGTCTCCGCGCACTGAGCGTTCGTCTGCCTCTCCTTCTTCTTCAGGCAATTTCCAAGAGCATTTCTGTCAAATACGAATAAAATCCCCGGCGAACCGGGGCGAAAAGGAAGTGAGAAACATGGTTGAACAGACCAGTCTGGACCTTGGCGGGCGAAAACTGACGTTTGAAACGGGCAAAATGGCAAAGCAGGCGCATGGCGCGGTTGTCGCGCGCTATGGCGATACGGTTGTGCTCGCAACGGCTTGCATGGATTCGCGAGCGACCGAAAAGGATTTTCTTCCTCTCACGGTGGATTACCGTGAATACACCTATTCCGCGGGAAAGATTCCCGGCGGCTTTTTTAAGCGTGAAGGCAGGCCTTCGGAGCGCGAGACTCTTACTTCGCGCCTCATCGACCGCCCGCTCCGTCCGCTTTTTCCCGAGGGATGGGCTACGGAGACTCAGGTTGTCGCGATGGTGCTCTCGGCCGACAGCGAGAACGATCCCGACGTGATCGGCGTCACGGCCGCCTCCGCCGCTCTATATATTTCAAAGATTCCCTTTAATAATCCGATTGCCGCAGTGCGCGTAGGACTTCTCGACGGCAAGCTGGTGATCAATCCGACCGTCGCCGAGCAAAAAACGAGCCTGATGAATATTGTGATTGCCGGTTCGGAGAAGGCCATTGTAATGGTCGAAGCGGGCTCGCTCGAAGTTTCTGAAGACACCGTAGCCGATGCCCTCGAATTCGGCCACAACGCCATCAAGACGGTAGTCGCCGCAATCAAGGAACTCGGCGCTAAAGTCGGCCAGCCGAAAGTGGAAGTAAAACCGCCCGCGTTCGACGAAACGCTATACAAGTCAGTCAGCGCGAAGTACGCGGAGCGGCTGCGCGACGCGCTCGACACGGCGAAGCATCCGAAATTGGAAAGCTACAGCCTCGTTGACACGATCAAAGCTGAAATTTTGGCGTCGGTCCCAGAAGAAGACGAGGAGAAGAAAAAGCTGGCGCATCGCGCTTTTGAGCGCCTGCGCGAGAGTATTTTCCGTGACGATATGCTGGTTCGCCGCCGTCGTCCGGACGCGCGGGCCTTCGACCAAATCCGCCAGATCACTTGCGAAATCGGCGTGCTGCCGCGCGTTCACGGCTCGGCGCTTTTCACCCGCGGCGAAACGCAAGCCCTCGTTACCACCACGCTCGGCACGAAGGAAGATAAGCAGCGGCTCGACCTGCTCTTCGAGGAGGAATCGTTCAAGCGATTCATGCTGCATTACAATTTCCCGGCATTTTCCGTCGGCGAAGTGAAATTCCTGCGCGGCCCCGGACGCCGCGAAATTGGCCACGGAGCTCTTGCGGAACGCTCCCTTGCGAACCTCGTTCCACCCGAGACGGACTTCCCATATGCGATGCGCGTCGTCTCGGACATCCTGGAATCGAACGGGTCATCGTCGATGGCTAGCGTTTGTGGCGGCTCACTTTCATTGATGGACGCAGGCGTGCCGCTCAAATCGCCCTGCGCCGGCATCGCCATGGGATTGGTAATCGAAGACGATAAATACGCCATCCTCACCGATATCGCTGGCGCGGAAGACCATTACGGCGACATGGATTTCAAAGTCGCCGGCACCCGGCAGGGAATCACCGCGCTTCAGATGGACATCAAAGTCGCTGGCGTGACGATCCCCATCATGCGCGAGGCTCTCGAACAGGCTCGCAAAGCTCGCTTCGAAATCCTCGATATCATGGCGGGAACGATCACCACGGCTCGCGCGGAGATTTCCACCTACGCTCCGCACCTGCACATGCTCACGATTCCCACGGACAAGATTCGCGACCTCATCGGACCGGGCGGTAAGAAAATCCGCTCGATCATCGAAGCTACGGGCGTGAAGATTGACGTGATGGACGACGGCAAGGTGCACGTCTTCGCGAACAACGGCACCGCCGCCGAAGCCGCGCTGAAGATGATTCGTGACGTCACCGCAACCGCCGAGATCGGAAAGACGTATCTCGGCACCGTCGTTCGCATCGCGGATTTCGGTGCCTTCGTCGAGCTTTTCCCCGGCACCGATGGATTGCTCCACATCAGTGAAATCGCCGAGGCGCGCATTCGCTCCGTTCGCGACGAACTGAAGGAAGGCGATCAGATCCTCGTGAAGGTGCTCGCAATCGAAGGCAATAAGATTCGCCTGAGCCGCAAAGCCGTCCTGCGTGACCAGCGCGATAAACAGCAGCAAAAGAGCGAAGCCGCAGGCTGATCGCGTTTCGCAAACTCAAGCCACGCATTAGGAAAGGGAGGCGACACTCACCTCCCTTTTTTCGTTCGCAGTTGTACTCTGCCGGTGGCCTAAACATAGCGACGCGTCCTTCAGCGCGGCAGTTTTGCGTCATTTTGTTCTTGTCGCCGTCAGCCAATCCAGCAAGCCAATCCAGCAAGAATGCCGTCATCCTGAGCCGCGTCCGTTCTTAAGGACGCGGCGAAGGACCCCTCTTGCTTTGCATCTAACAGTTGATAAACGAACCTGTCATGTGGTATTACATTTTGTAGAATGTAATGGAGGCTGCCCATGGAATCTGCGATCACCGTAAAAGGTCAGGCGACGATCCCCAAGGCGATTCGCAAGCATCTCCGGCTAAAGCCGGGAGACCGCGTCAAGTTTTTCGTCCATCCCGATGGCACCGTCGTTCTGCTGCCTAAGGTGTCTGCGTCGGCTCTACGCGGAATTGTCAAGTCGCGGCGTCGCACACCCGTGATGATCGCTGAGATGGCGGCGGCTGCGGCTGAAGGTGCGGCGAACTTGTCATCGCGCAAGAAGCGCCGATGATCGGACTCGACACGAACATCCTCATCCGTTACCTCACGCAAGACGATCCCGTTCAATCTCGGAAGGCGACGGAGATTTTAGAGTGGCGCTTGACGCACGAGAATCCTGGCTTTGTCAGCGTTGTTGTGATGGCTGAGATTGTCTGGGTGCTCGACCGTGCCTACGGTTTGACCAATCGCGAAATCGTTGGAGCCATCGAGCGCATACTCCAGACTGACGTACTTCTAGTGGAAAACGAGCAGGAAGTCTTTACGGCGATGATTATGCTGAAAGAGGGCCGCGGGTCGTTCGCGGATGCACTGATCGCACAGCTTGGGAATCGCGCGGGCTGCCTTCATACTTTGACATTTGATGAGAAGGCGCTGCGGCTCTCAGATTTCAAGCTTGCTTAGAATCCATAAAGTCGTGCCGGATTATCAACGAGGATCGTTTTCCGCTGCGCCGCGTCCGGCACCCATTTCGCAAACAAATTGAAATCGCGCCCGTCGTCGATTTGAAGAAGCGGCGTCACTTCATGTGGAAGCCGACCGGCCTTCGTTTGCGGATGCGGCCAGTCGCTGCCCCACAGCATGCGCTGAGGATTCGCTGCAACTAGCGCCTTTGCGAGCGGAGCGACATCAGGAAAATCCGGCGCCAATTTCGAAACGCGATACGGAGCCGAAAGCTTTACGTAGGCTTTGCCGCTTTCAACCAGCCCAATCAGTTCGCCTAAGCCAGCCTGGTGCGGA
>DATEGW010000018.1:0-29312 GCA_035279845.1 Candidatus Acidiferrales bacterium
AGCATGAGGCCCTTGGCCGATTCCAGGACGCGCTCTTTGCCTACTACCTCCCCTAAGGGCGAAGTGATGCGCACGTTTTCGTTGAGGTATTTCGCCATGTTCTCCGGGTCGTTGTGTTTCATGGCGAGATAGTAAGCCTCGGCGGATGCCAGGTTTCCGTCGTTCATACTCGCGGAGTTGGCGTTCGTGATGGGTTCAGTACCTTGCACAGTACAATGATCGACCGATTGGCCCTGCGAGCGTCAATAAGGGCAATAAGGGATCAGCCGGACGGGAATTGCCTGTGTGCGCCAACTTTGTTAGAGTGAACAACGATGCCATCGATAATCAGAGAAGTTGGTGAGACCTTCACCACATTATTTAAGGGTTTCCGCGTCACGTTTCGGACGATGCTGCAGAAGACGACGACGGAACGCTTTCCAGACGCGCCGCCCACGGTGCAGCCGCGCTACCGCGGCATCCACGTCCTGCAGAGGGATGAAAATGGGCTCGAAAAATGCGTTGGGTGCTTCCTGTGCGCCGCGGCATGCCCTGCGAATTGCATTTACATTGAAGCTGCGGAGAACACCGACAAGGAGCGTATCTCGGCCGGCGAGCGGTACGCCAAGGTTTACAACATCGATTATTCGCGCTGCATTTTCTGCGGATATTGCGTGGAGGCGTGTCCGACAGACGCGATCACGCACGGCCACAATTTGGAATTGGCCCCGTACGACATCAACGCTTTCATTTATCGCAAAGAGCAACTTCTTGAATCGTGGCCGCCTCGGGCGACAACGCAATCCGCGTAATTGGAAACATGGATTCACTGAGGGTGGAGCCTCGGAGCTGGGGTTTGCGGGTGCAGTGTCGGGACGAGGTGTCACGATCCTTAGAAGTCCGCTCCTTATTCTTAGGATTTTTTCGCATAGCGATAGAGCGTTTTCTTGAAAATAGGGTTTCCCCTCCGTATTCTGTCCCTTACCCATGAAAATCGCACTTGCGCAGTTCAATCCCACGGTCGGGGATTTTGAAGGCAACACAAAGCGCATCCGCGAGCTTTCGTGCACAGCGAAACGCGGCGGCGCAGATGTGGCGGTTTTTTCCGAACTGTGTTTGTGCGGATATCCTCCACAGGACCTGATTGAACGCCCTGCATTTGAAGAACGCAATCGAACAGAACTAGCGAAACTGGCCGGGGAAGTGGCAATTCCTTCGCTCGTGGGATATGTGGGAAAAGCGCAGGACGATACGGGCAAACCGGTCGCGAATTGCGCCGCATTGATTTCCGGCGGGCAGATTCTTTTTGAGCAGCGGAAAATGCTGCTGCCGACGTACGACGTCTTCGACGAGACCCGTTATTTTCAGCCGGCACATACGCAGTTTGTGTTTCCATTCGGCAAGGAAACGCTAGGCATCACGATTTGCGAAGACACGTGGAACGACAAGACGTTCTGGACGCAGCGGCTTTATGCGCGGGATCCTGTGGCGGAGATTGTGGCGAAGGGCAGCACGGTGCTGCTGAATATTTCGTCTTCTCCCTACACGATGGGAAAGCGCGGGTTGCGGCAGGATATGCTGCGCGCCATTGCGATGAAGCACCGTTTGCCGATGGTATACGTGAATCAGGTGGGCGGAAACGACAGTCTGATTTTTGATGGTTCAAGCATGGCAATTGCGGCGGATGGAGCAATCGCCGCGCGAGCAAAGTCATTTGAAGAGGATCTGATTTATTTCGATACTTCAACAGGCACCGGCGACATCCACGAGAATATGGAGCACGAGATTGATGCGATCTACCATGCGCTCGTGCTGGGGACGCGCGATTATGTGCGGAAATGCGGCTTCCGCAAGGCTGTAATCGGTCTAAGTGGTGGGATCGATTCGGCGCTGGTGGCGACGATTGCGTGCGATGCGCTCGGTCCAGAGAATGTGGTGGGTGTGTCGATGCCGGGGCCCTATTCCTCCGAGGGAAGTATTCGCGATGCGAAACAGCTGGCACAGAATCTCGGGATTGAGCTGCTGGTGCTGCCCATAGGAGATGCATTTAAGAGCTACCGCAAGATTCTCGAAGCGCCGTTTAATGGGCTGGCCACGGATGTGGCGGAAGAGAATTTGCAGGCGCGGATCCGTGGGAACATGTTAATGGCACTTTCGAATAAGTTTGGTTCGCTTGTTTTGAGTACGGGGAATAAATCCGAAATGGCCGTGGGATACTGCACGCTTTATGGGGATATGGCTGGAGGCCTGGCGGTGATTTCGGATGTGCCGAAAACGATGGTATATGAGCTGGCGAGCTCGGTGAATCGGAATGCTGGCGTGACAAAATCGCGCATACCGGCGGAGACGATTGCGAAAGCGCCTTCGGCAGAGCTACGGCCTAACCAGACGGATCAGGATACGCTGCCGCCTTACGACGTTCTCGACCGGATTTTGAAGGCGTATGTGGAGGATCTTCATACGCCGAAGCAGATCGCAAAGGACAACCGCTTCGACCTTGCGCTCGTACGGTCCGTGACGCTACGTGTGGATCAAAACGAATACAAACGGAAGCAGGCTCCTCCTGGATTGAAAGTCACTTCGAAGGCATTCAGCGTGGGCAGAAGATTTCCGCTGGCGCAAAGATATTCGCTGCAATAGCAATTCCTCCTCTTACTCGACAACGCAGTTCGCGACGCGAAGTTCAATACATCCGAAGACGAAGCCGCTTATCCGGAGGCGTGTCATTACGGAAGTAAATGTCTCCGTTCCTGAATTCATTACGAAGTTTGTGAACACCCTCGCGAAATTCACGAAACGTGGAGTACACCCAGTGCGTATAAAAAGTTGACGGAATATCGAATGAATTTGTTTTTCAGACGGTATTCAGATGGGTGGGGCTAACTACGCATAAGCCGCCAGTCCAAGAGCTATAGATAAGGCAGGGATCGGATGAGATCGATCTTTAAGTTAGCTATATATGCCACATTTCTGGCCGTCATTGTAGTGTCGGTAGCGACCGCCGATGCGGCTCAAACGGCAGCGGTCGCAGCAACGCGGGCGATCGGGACGGTCCAGTCCATTTCCGGCAATACCTTCACGCTGAAAAGCGATCAGGGCGTCGAGTATAGCGTCACCGTGCAGGAAGGTGCGAAGGTGTTGCGCCTGGAGCCGGGACAGACGAGCCTGAGCGGTGCGGTGCCGTTGCCGCTCTCAGATATTCAGACCGGCGACCGCGTGCTGGCGTCGGGGAATCCCGGAACTGCGGAGCATACGATCCTTGCGAGCAGCGTGATTGCGATCAAGAAAGCCGATGTGGAGGCGAAGCAACAGCAGGATTTGCAGGCGTGGACGAGCCGTGGCGTGGGTGGACTGGTGGCCGCCGTTGATCCGGGGGCTGGAACTGTATCGCTGAAAGTTGGAACGCTGAGCGGGACGAAGACGGTGACCGTGCATACGTCGAAATCGACGCAAATTCTGAGATACGCGCCAGACTCGGTGAAATTCAGCGACGCGAAAGCGGGCACGCTGGACGAAATCAAGCCTGGAGACCAGATGCTGGCGCGCGGCACGCGTAGCTCTGATGGAAACGATTTGACGGCTGACGCCATCGTGTCTGGAGGATTCCGGAATCTTTCAGGTGCACTCAGTACGGTGAACGTGGCGCAGAATACGCTGACGCTCAAGGATGTGACGACGAAACAAAATTTTACTGTGACGGTCACGCCCGATTCGGAGATTCGTAAGCTCTCGGCGCAAGAAGCGAACATGTTGGCCGCGCGGATGAAAGCAGCCAATGGAGCGAACGGGGCGAGCGCTTCGAATGGAACGGGCCAAGAGGCGGGCCAGGCAAATGGGCGCGGCTCCGGCAGAGGGGGGCGGTTTGGCGGCCGCGGCGGCGGTGGCGGCGATCTTTCTCAAGTGATTGCCCGCGCGCCTAAGGTGAATCTGGCCGATTTGCAAAAAGGCGATGCAGTGATGATCGTTTCCACGGCAGGGAATTCCTCGGGGGACGTCTCCGCGATTCAGGTGGTTGCGGGAGTGGAACCGATTCTCGATGCCGCGCCCTCCGCCAGTCTTCCAGCATGGGACGTGACGGGTGGCGCCGGTGGCGGCGATGCGTCGGAATAGAAATTCGAATTAAAGAGTGGAACAAATCTTCGATTAGGAACGAATTGGAAGAGACGGCCGCACTATAACGACCCAGCACAGCGAAGGCAGATGCGAATCCCTCATAGGAAGCGAACAGGAGGCAGTATGAGTTTTCCCGCGGTTGCGCGGCGATTTTTGCTAGGTCTTTTATCGGTGACGCTAATACTTTGCGTGGGTCGCATTCAGGGGCAGTCCGAGACCGGCACACTGCGCGGAACGATTACCGATCCGTCAGGGGCTGCGGTCGTTGACGCGACGGTTACGGTTACACCTTCTTCCGGGCAGCCTGTTACGGCGACAAGCAACGCGACCGGCGCCTACGACGTTCGAGGGCTCGCGCCTGGGCAATATCAGGTGAGTTCGAGTGCGCCAGGATTCCAGCAATTTCAGAAACCGGCGGTTGTCATCGCGGCAGGGCAGGCAAAAACGCTCGACATTCCGTTGGCGATTCAGGCGGAGCAGCAACAGGTGCAAGTGAATGCGGATTCGCAGGCGCTCGATGTGAATCCCGAGAACAACGCGGATGCGATTGTGCTGAAAGGGTCTGACCTGGATGCGTTGCCAGACGACCCCGATGAATTGCAGGCGGATTTGCAGGCGTTGGCGGGACCTTCCATCGGGCCTAACGGCGGGCAGATGTACATCGACGGATTCACGGCGGGGGAACTGCCGCCGAAATCCTCGATTCGCGAAGTTCGTATCAATTCGAATCCGTTTTCGGCGGAATACGACCGGGTCGGATTCGGGCGGATTGAGATTATTACCAAAGCGGGCGGAAACCAGATGCACGGCTCATTTTTTGTAATGGGGAATTCCAAGGGACTCAATACTGGGAACCCGTACGCAAATGCCGCGGTGCCCGGATACTACACTTTGCAGTACAACGGTAACATCGGAGGTTCGCTTGGCAAGAATCTTTCGTATTTCTTTACGGCGCAGCAGCGGCGCATCAATGAAGCGGAATTAGGCGCGCTATACGATCCGCAAACGTTTACGGCGACTTATTCCGGCTTGAGCGTTTCAAACCCGAGAATCACTACTCAGTTCAGCCCACGAATTGAATACAATCTTTCCAAGAACAATACGCTGAGCGTGCGCTATTCCTACAACAGGAATCATTCTGAGAACAACGGCGTTTCGACATTTACGACGCCTCAGGCTGCATATAACACGACAAGCTACGAGCACAGCATCCAGATCAGCGATACGCAGGTGTGGGGGAATTCGCTCGTGATGGATACGCGCTTTCAGTTCAACGACGACCACGCGAATACGACACCGTTTAGCAATGCAGTCAATATCTCTGTGCCGAGCTATGTGACGCTGGGCGGAGCTTCGCAGGGCGTGAACTCGAACACCACACAGAATTATGAATTGCAGAATTATTTCACGATGTCGCGCGGCAAGCACGGACTCAATTTCGGAGTACGCTGGAGAGACGGGCAGTATGATGTGACGCAGTTGAGCAATGCGAATGGCTCATTTGAGTTCGCAAATGCGGCGGCATTCGCGGCAGCCCAAGCGGCGGTGCAGAATGGCCAGCCGGTTGATCCGGCCGATTACCCGACGCGATTCACGATCACGAAGGGCAATGCGTTTGCGAGCGTGAACCTGCTGGACGTGGGCGCGTTCTTCCAGGACGACTACCGCTGGAAGCCGAATGTGACAATCAGCGCGGGCCTCCGCTTCGAAACGCAGACGGATATGCCGGATCACACGGATTTCGCGCCGCGCGTTGCAGTTGCATGGGGAGTAGGAAAGACAAAAACGGGTACACCTGCGTTTGTTCTTCGCGGCGGATGGGGGATTTTCTACGATCGTTTTTCTGAAGGGAACGTTATGGCCCTTACGCGGCTGAACGGCGTGCATCAGATAAGCTACGAGGTGGACGGCGCGGACGTCAACTTTTTCCCCAATATTCCGCCAACGAGCGCTCTGCAGGTCGCGCCGGGAGCCACGACGACCGTGGATGCAATTGCGCCCACTTTTCACGCGCCATACACAATGGAGGCGGCAGCGTCCGTTTCGCACCAGCTGACAAAGCAGGTGACGATGACCGTAAACTATGTGAATGCCCGCGGCGTGAAGCAGCTATATGTGGCAAATATTAATGCGCCGTCGGACGTCACGGACGATACTCGCCCGCTTTACCCGAGCATTACGAATATCAACCAATTCACGTCCGGCGGAATCTTCCGGCAAAATCAGCTTACGGCGAGTTTCGTGATCCGAGCCACGAATCGCCTGAACCTGAACGCGAATTACACGCTGAATTATGCGTCAGGCACCGCTGGCACGTTGATGAACGTCTATGATCCGGCGCTGGATTATGGGCGGACAAATTTTGACGTGAGGCATCGCGTTTTTGTCGGCGGTTCCTACACGACGAAATGGGGCATATCGCTGAGCCCGTTCATCACAGGTTCTTCGGGCTCGCCATTCAACGTCACGACTGGCAGCGTTTATTGGAACGGGAATACGGTTGTGGCGAATCGGCCCGTGCTGGTCGGGACTGCCAACGGCCGGAGTGTAATATCAACACCGTTCGGAATGCTGTTGAACGGGCCCCCTGATCCTTCGCTTGGCGATAGGATTTTGCCGGTGAATTACGCGACCGGACCGGGGAATTTCACGGTTAACCTGCGAGTTGCGAAGGCGTTCACTTTTGGACGGCCGCGCGAAGCTGCGACAAATGCCGGTAATAATGGCGGAGCTGGCGGCGAAGGCGGCCGCGGTGGTCCTGGCGGTGGATTCGGCGGCCGCGGACCCGGCGGCGGTGATGGCGGAGGCCGTGGCGGCGGGGGAGGAGGCGGTCGAGGTGGATTTGGCGGTGGCGGGTTTGGTGGCGGGCGGGGCGGCGGAGGAGGCCGGGGTGGATTCGGCGGGCGCGCGAATGCGGGGCGTCGCTATACGCTAACGCTCAGTGCGAATGCTCGCAACATCTTCAATCATGTGAACCCCGGTGCGCCGAACGGGACGGATACTTCTCCGAACTTCTTGAAGTCGACAACACTTGGTGGTGGCGGCTTCGGCGGCGGAGGCACTGCGATTTACAATCGCCAGGTGTCTGTACAGGCCGTGTTCAGCTTCTAAAAAACGCCGTTCAAAGAGCTTAGGTCGGAAAGAATCCCGGAGGCGATAGCTTCCGGGATTTTTTTATGCACTCTGGTGTTCCTCGGCACCTCAGAATTCCGCAGTGCGCGTGTACACTCTAGTTGGAGGCAACGAATTACACTTGCAAAACGGAACAGGGAAGTTCTCGGCGAGAGCGTCGTCTATCCGGGCAGTAATCTTCGATTACGGAGAGGTGCTATGCAGAATAGCGCCGCTTGAGCAATTCGGCCCCATGGCGCGGATTTTGGACATCGCGCCGGAGCGACTTGTGCAGCGATATATGCAGAACCGGCTGGACTACGATCGTGGCGACGTTACTGCAGAGGAATACTGGAGCGCTTTCGCGCGGGAAACCGGTGTGGCGCTTACAGGTGCCCAGGTCGACGAGCTAAATCGCCGAGATTGCGAACTCTGGTGGGATCTCGATCCCGATCTGATGAACTGGATTGAGCGTTTGCGCGCTAATGGGATCAAAGCGGGCGTGATCTCCAATATGTTTATTGGCCTTGCGAAACAAATCCGTGCGAGCGCACCTTGGCTGGATCGGTTTGACGATTACACGTTTTCTGCAGAAATTCGCGTTACGAAGCCCGACTCTGCGATCTACCGGCACTGCCTAGAGAAATTGGGTGTGAAGGCGCATGAGGCTTTGTTTCTGGATGATCGGGAAACAAACATCAACGGAGCTCGCGCCGTCGGCATGGAAGGTTTGGTCTACTCTACCCCAGCGCGTCTTCGCGAAGATTTAGAAGCGTGGGGATTCCCAATCTTGCCCGGCATCTCGACGGAGCGGACGCCTGCGCTCAAAACATCTTAACCGCAATATCCCGCGGATTTGTGCCGACTGGAATCAGCGTGATCAGCATGGGAGTGGGGATATTTGTGCGAATTACCGCCACATCATTGGAGCCGCTGTCCGCCACCAGAAGCATCTCGCCGCCGGGCGTAAGGACCGATGAAACTGGCGAGGCTCCTGTACGCGGCCATTGCCATTGATTTGTGGGCGTCTGCACCTCGCGCGTCTGCACGAGAACAGGGACCACGTCGTCCGCGGCTGAGTCCGTCACGTATAGCGTCTGCGCATCGGCTGTAAGAGCCGCGGAGGCCGGCGCATTGCCCAAAAGGAGGAAATCGCCCACGGAATTCGTCTGCGTGTTGACGACAATCAGGCCATGCGCGTCGGTTGAAACGATGTAGAGTTCGCCGCCGTCGGGTTTTAGCACGGCGGCACTTGGCGAACCTCCGACGACGAGATTCGCGAGCAGTTGCATCCGCTTTAAGTCAATCACGGAAATTTCTTTTGCGCCTCCCGAAGTGACAAATGCTTTCGAGCTATCGGGCAGCATCGTGATTTGCTCGGGCAGCGGCGCTACGTCGACAGTTGCGCGAATGGCGAGGGTGTTTGCGTCGAAAATTGAGATTGAGTTGTCTTCGTGATTCGAAACGAGCAGAAGTTTCCCGTCCGGAGAAACGCGGGCGATCCACGGTTTGCGGCCTGTTCGGGCGCGTGCTACAACCCGCCGGGTGGCGCAGTCGATTGCATAGACGGTGTTCGAACCTGCTGCGGCGACGTACGCGCGCTGGCCGTCCGGAGAGAAATCCAACGCAAAAGGGTCGGACGGAACAGCAATTCGCGCGACGATGCGGTTTGATGGCGCGTCGAGCACCCAAGCATAACCTTCGGCGGAGCTGAGTCCCCAGATTTCGGGCGCCGTCGGACGGGCGCGAATGCCGGAAGGATGGGCGCCCACAGGGATGGTGGAGATTGTAGCGAGCTTTATCAGGTCGATGACAGAGACGGTGCCGTCACCGGCGTTGCCGACGTAGGCGAGGAGATGAAGGCCAGGACGCAGGAAGGACGGTCGCAGCTCCACGGCAACTTCGTGGACTCCGAAGCCAAGCAATATGGCCAGAGCGATTAGCAGGCGGTAGTTCAGGCGGCCCAAGCGGCTCATGACGTGCGGGCGGCGCTCAATGTGAGGTCACGGCGCGATGCTAGCCGTCTGGCAGATCAAAACGCGCGAGCTTGCCCCAAAACGGAAATAGGAGTCTATCAGAGTATCGGGAAATCACACGTCTGAAATAGGGATAACCGTGGATGGAGGCAATAACAGGTGGTCCCTATGCTCTCGGGCAGGGAGGTAACGCTTTGCTGCGCTTACTCTTACTGGTTGTCATTGTTCTACTTCTGATCGGGAGTTTGCCGGCCTGGCCGTATAGCGCACATTGGGGATATTATCCCAGCGGCGGTCTGGGACTCATTCTCTTCGTGGTGCTTATTCTCGCCGTTCTGGATCGCATATAAATTGAGATCGCTCGGCGCGACGTCAAACCGGGCACGTGGCTGACAGAAGGACCGGGGAACATCCCTGACAATTCGACCAATTTGGGCGCATTGGGCGCCTTAAAAGTGCCTTATAGGTGCACTTTTGGCCGGTTTTGTGCGCGAATGCGCCTTAAAAATCGCTGATTAGGAGAGAAGACGGCAGAACCGGCGGTTGGAGGCGCGGGGCGGAATCGAACCGCCGATAAAGGTTTTGCAGACCTTCGCCTTACCACTTGGCGACCGCGCCGGACCCTAAAAATTTCCCCTGCACAACGCGACAGCTCAAATATCATACCATCTATCTCTTTTGGCGTTCCATAAGGATTCAACCCTAATTCAAAGTAGGCAACTTCCGTCAGGTTTGCGCGCACGGCGGCTTTCCGATAAAATCGAATTATCACGCCCGGACAACCTGAAGGAATGACTGAAGATCCAGCAAGCAGCACCCTTGTATTCGACGCTTCCGACGAATATCGCCCCGAACCAACTCCTCCGCCTGAACCGCCGTTTTGGAAAGACGGCAGCCTGCGAATCGGCATTCACACATCCATTGCGGGAGACATTTCCGGCTCACTGGAAATTGCGCACGCGATAGGCGCAAATGCATTGCAGATTTTTTCGGCGAGTCCGCGTATGTGGGCCGACCGCAGGTCGCGAATTGCCGACGCGGATGCAAAGCGTTTTCGTGAGCGGCGCGCCGAGCTGAGACTTGGGCCGCTAGCCATTCACGCAAATTATCTGATTAATCTTGGGTCGCCGAATCCGGTGTTGCGCGCCCAGTCCGCACAGGCATTTCACCAGGAAATTGTTCGGGCACTCGCGCTGGGAGCAGATTTTTTGATCGTGCATCCGGGAAGCGCCGTGGATGGTACGCGAGAGTCCTCAATTACGGCTATTGCGCAGAGCTTGAGACAGGCGGCCCGCGGGTTGCGATTAGGCGACCTGCGAATCCTGCTTGAGAACACGGCCGGGCAGGGAAATTGTATTGGATGCCATTTCGATGAGTTGCGGCGGATTCTCGATTTATGTCCTGAACTTCCGCTAGGAGTGTGCATCGATACCGCGCATCTTTTCGCGATGGGTTGGGACATCCGGACGGCGGAAGGATTGGAAAAGACGCTCGACGAAATTGACCGCGTGGTCGATTTGGGCCGCGTTCACGTGTTTCACATGAACGATTCGAAGGCGGCGCTCGGATCGCGAGTGGATCGGCACGATCATATCGGCAAGGGCAAGATCGGACGCGACGCTTTTCGTCTGGTGCTGCATCATCCGCGGTTGATTGGGAAGGCATTTCTTTTGGAAACGCCAGTGGATAAACCGGGCGACGACAGGCGAAATGTGGCGATGCTGTGGCGTCTTACGGGGCGAGTGGTTCGCGCGAAGGGCCACGGAATGAAGCCGCGGCGGAGAAGCAAGTCGCGGCGTCGCAGTTAATAATGGGTTGGTTTTGAGCGATAGAAAAGCAAGAAGGATGCTTTCCGCCACAGCCGACCTGCGGGCGCTTGGCTCAGGATAACGGTATTTTCGTTTCTTTCCTGGAATCTGACTGAGTACTGTAAATGAGATGCACGGGAGACGGGAATTGGCGGATTACGACGCTAGACGGGTGGAAGAAAAGTGGCAGAGGGTATGGCAGGCGCAGAACCTCTCTCGCGCGGTCGATAACGATGCGTCGCGACCAAAATATTACCTTCTAGAGATGCTGCCGTATCCCTCCGGCACGCTGCACATGGGCCACATGCGGAATTACACCATCGGGGACGCGGTGGCGCGTTACAAGCGGATGTGCGGTTTCAATGTGCTGCATCCGATGGGGTGGGACGCGTTCGGATTGCCGGCAGAAAATGCGGCGATTAAAAATCAGACCGATCCTCGCGAGTGGACCAACGGCAATATTCAGGAATTCCGGCGAGTGTTGCGGCGATTCGGCTTTACGTACGACTGGGCGCGAGAGATCTCGACGTGCGAGCCGGAATATTACCGATGGAATCAGTGGATCTTTCTGCGGATGCTCGAGAAGGGGATTGCGTTTCGCAAGAAGAGCCGGGTGAATTGGTGTCCGGACTGCGCGACAGTTCTGGCGAACGAACAGGTAATCGACGGATTCTGCTGGCGTCACGAAACGACGCGTGTGGAACAGAGAGAACTCGATCAGTGGTTTTTGAAGATCACGCAATATGCCGATCAACTGCTGGACGACATGAATTCGCTCGCCGAAGGATGGCCTGAGCGTGTGTTGACGATGCAGCGGAACTGGATCGGCAAGTCGACGGGCGCGCGGGTCGGTTTCGATGTAGCCGACATCGCCGGGATTGGCCTGGAAGTATTCACGACGCGAATCGACACGATCTATGGCGTTTCGGCGCTGCTGGTGTCGGCAAGCCATCCGCAACTTGAAAAATTGCTCGAACATGTGCCGGGCCGCGCAGGCATGGACTCGCAACTTCAGGCGATGCGGCAATCCAGCGTGAAAGCCGCGGATATCGCCACGGCCGAAAAAGAAGGATTTTTTACGGGACGATTTGCCGTGAACCCTTTTTCGGGTGAGCGCGTTCCCATTTGGGTGGCGAATTTCGTGCTTGCGGAATATGGGACGGGTGCGGTGATGTGCGTTCCTGCGCATGACGAACGCGATTATGAATTTTGCGCGAAATACCATCTACCTGTGAAGGTAGTAATCCAGCCTCTGCACGCTGCGCCATTGCGCGCGGATCGCATGAGCGAGGCGTTTACGGAATACGGCAAGCTCGTGGATTCGGGGCCGTACAGCGGGCTTTCGTCCGAGCAGGCGCGCGAAAAGATGACGGCGGACGCGGCGGCGAAGGAGTTCGGTTCAGGCGAGACGACGTACCGCCTGAAAGACTGGGGAATTTCGCGGCAGCGGTATTGGGGCACGCCGATTCCAGTGGTTTATTGCGAGAAGGACGGAATCGTTGGCGTGCCTGACGACCAATTGCCTGTTCGGCTGCCCGCGAACGTGAAACTTACCGGGCAGGGGCAATCGCCGCTGGCGAGTGTGCCGGAATTCGTGAACGCAACGTGTCCAAAATGCGGAGGGCCAGCGCGACGGGAGACCGACACGATGGATACGTTCGTCGATTCGTCGTGGTATTTCTACCGCTACACCGACCCGCGGAACGATCGAGCGCCGTTCGATAAAGAGAAAGCGGGGTATTGGTTTCCGATCGACCAGTATGTCGGCGGAATCACGCACGCCATTCTGCATCTCCTGTATTCGCGATTTTTCTGCAAGGTGATGCGCGATATCGGCCTGGTGAAACACGGCGAGCCGATCGCCCGGCTATTCACGCAAGGAATGGTGCAAAAGGGCGGGGTGGCGATGTCGAAATCGCGCGGCAACGTGGTGGGCGCGATCGACATGGCGGACAAATACGGCTGCGATACGGGCCGCATGTATACGCTGTTTGCAGCGCCGCCGGAGAAAGACCTGGAATGGAGCGAGCAGGGAATTGAAGGTTCGTCGCGCTTCCTGAATAGGCTTTATCGGTTGGTGGAAAAGCACGCGATTCGCCTGAAAAATGTTCCGTTAGATTTCGATGCGCAAGTGGACATGGCTAAGGCGAGCGAAAAGGAAAAGTTGCTCGTGCGCCGGGCGCAACAGACGCTGAAGCGGGTTACGAACGATTTCGAGGCTCGGTGGCATTTCAATACGTCGATCGCACTCGTCATGGAGTTGGTGAATGCGCTGAGCGCGCAGGAGCCGCTCGATCAGGGTATGTCGCCGGAAATTCTCAAGGCCGTGTTCAGTCTGCTGGTTGTGATGTTGTCTCCGATAACTCCGCACATTTGTGCAGAATTATGGGAGATGCTCGGAAACCAGAGCGGGCTCGTGAAGCAGGCCTGGCCGGCATATCGCGAGGATTTGGCGCGCGAGGAGCAGGTTGAGGTGATTATTCAGATCAACGGGCGCGTACGAGGCAAGATGTTTGTGGATGCGGAACTCGGCGACGACGAATTGACGGATCGCGCGCTGGGAGACGAGCGCATCAAGGTCCTGTTGGATGGCAAGCAGGTAGTGAAGACGATCGCGGTGCCGAAGAAGCTGGTGAATATTGTGGTGAGGTAGGGCGTTTTGGAACAGGAGGTGAAGGAAGTAAAGGAGGTTGAGGAGGTAGAGGATAAAACCGACGCTGCGCACGACCTCATTCTCGGCCATCTACCGGAGGCGAGGAATAGATTTTAGAAGGTGAAACCAAAGGTGAAGCGCCCGACTGAAAGGTGAGTCGGCTGCTACAAAGCAAGGCCAAGACCCGATCAGAAGATCGGTGTTCCCAGGAAAACCGAACGTCGTGGAATTACGGAATTTTGAAATTTACAAACGGACAAACGGAAGGATCACGGGATTGTTTAGAAGAGAGCGGGATCAGGTTTTCTTCAGGGACGCGTGGGAGAATTGGTGAAGGCGGGAGGAGAAATGTCTGCGAATGCGGCGACGGCGGCGGGAAAAGAGTCTGGAGGCACCGTGGTGACCAAACACGGCATCGTGGTGCTCGATTTCGGCGGGCAGTACACGCAATTGATTGCGCGGCGCATTCGGGAGCAGCAGGTGTTTTCCGCCGTGCTGCCTTGCACTGTTTCGCTTGACGAGATTCGCGCGCAAGAGCCCGTCGGCATTGTTCTTTCCGGCGGACCAAGCTCGGTTTATGACGAATATGCGCCTGTGTGCGATGCGAAGGTGCTGGAACTCGGCGTCCCTGTGCTGGGAATTTGCTACGGCATGCAGTGGATGAGCCACACCCTCGGCGGCAAAGTAGAGCGCGCGGAACGGCGAGAATATGGGCCCGCATATCTTGAAATCGCAAACGGAGCCACGCTCTTTCGAGGCATTTCAGGTCATATGAAGACGTGGAGCAGCCATGGCGATCATGTGGTGGGGCTGCCTGCCGGCTTTCAGGTGGCAGGGCGGACGCATAACGCGATCGCTGCGGTGGAACATCCAAGCGCGAGATTTTACGGCGTGCAGTTTCATCCGGAAGTGAATCATACCGAGCACGGGACGGACATTCTGAAGAATTTTGTGTTTGAGATTTGCGGCGCGCGGCAGGATTGGAATCGCGCGGGTTTCATTGCCTCCACAGTCGATGCGATTCGAAAGAAGGCGGACGGTGCGCGGGCGATTTGCGCGTTAAGCGGCGGCGTGGATTCGACCGTAGCTGCGGTGCTTGTGCACCGCGCGATGGGCGAGCGATTGACGAATATCTTTGTCGATACGGGCCTGCTTCGCCGCAATGAATTTCAGGAAACGCTGGAGATGTTGCGCGAGAGGCTGGGGCTCAACGTTATCGGTGTGGATGCATCGGAGCGTTTTCTCGGTAAGCTGGCCGGTGTTGAGGACCCAGAAAAAAAGCGCAAGATTATTGGAAACGAGTTCATCGATGTGTTCGCCGAGGAAGCCCAAAAGCTAGCTACCGCGTCCAACGCACTGCCGGTGAAGTGCCTGGTGCAGGGCACGCTTTATCCCGACGTGATCGAGTCGGTTTCGGTGAAAGGACCTTCGGCCGTTATCAAGTCTCATCACAATGTAGGTGGGTTGCCGGAGCGAATGCCTTTTTCACTCATCGAGCCTTTGCGCGACCTGTTCAAAGATGAGGTTCGGCTGATCGGCGGGGAACTGGGTTTGCCGAAGGAAATTTTGGTGAAGCATCCGTTCCCTGGTCCGGGTCTGGCAGTAAGAATTCTGGGCGACATTACGAAAGAGAAGCTTGCGACATTGCGAGGCGCGGATGCCGTGGTTGTAGACGAAATCCGGCGCGCTGGACTATATGACAAGGTCTGGCAGGCGTTTGCGGTATTGCTACCGGTGCGGAGCGTGGGAGTAATGGGCGACGATCGCACTTACGGACACACGATTGCGGTACGCGTGGTGGAATCACAAGACGCCATGACGGCGGATTGGTCGCGGCTGCCGATGGATGTGCTGGAAAAGATTTCCGTGAGGATCGTAAACGAAGTGGCGGAAGTGAACCGCGTTGTTTACGATATCAGTTCTAAACCGCCTAGTACAATCGAGTGGGAATAGACCGAATGAACGAATCGCTCGCAACGCGGCCCTGGAGGAGTTATCATAAGCTCAAGGCACACCCCCAGCCAGTGCTAGACGCGTTCGCAAGCCAACGACTAGCGGTTGGCCATTTTCTGGGCCATGTAGAGCAGGAGCCGGCGGTCAGGTTCTTCGATTTTGCCGAGCAGCCTGCGAAAACGACCCAGATAACGCGCGTCTTTCCCAGTACTGCCCCAGGCGATGTCGTCCGCGCTCTTCCGCTTGGGAAGGTTAGGAAGCTCGGGCGGCTCTTCGCCATCGTAGAACATCTGGTAGAGCGGCACTTCCATGGCGCGAGCCAGCTTCTCCAGGGTCTCTATGGCGGGAACGGTGTGACCGTTCTCGACACGAGAGATGTAACAGCGAAGCAGGCCGGTGCGCTTTTCAATGTCGCCCTGGGAAAGTTTCTTTGTTTCACGGAGTAATCGGATACGGTCGCCGATAATCATGACTGTATTGTTACATAGGCGTCGGGTAAACGGCAAGGTAAAATAGGTGCTGCGGAACGCGGTCACTTTTAGGCGGAATGACACGTAACCAAAACGAGATGCCAAACGTCCCAAAGAACATGGCAGCCACCGCTTCGGCGATGCCGCTCCCGCTGGGAGCACGCGAAAAGGGGCAGGAGGAACGCGCCCTTGTGCAGCGTGCGCAAAAGGGTGATGAACGTGCGTTTGAACAACTGGTAAGGCAGCATCAGCATCGTGTGTTTGGCTTGGTCGCCAGGGTGCTCCATCGGCAGGACGATGTAGAGGACATTGCGCAGCAGGTGTTTTTAAAGGTGTATCTCTCGCTAAATCGCTTCGATCAGCGGGCGGCGTTTTCGACGTGGTTGTATAAAATAGCAGTGAACGAGTGTTGGGATCATTTGCGGAAGAAAAAGGTCCGGCCCCTGTTGTACGAATCGGACTTGTCCGAAGAGCAAGTTTCCCAACTGGATGGAATTGCGGCGCTGGGAAGGCCCAGCGAAGGGCTTGACGCGCAAGCAGAAACGAGAGACACGCTGGAACGGGTGCTCGATGTTTTGCCAGAGCAGGATCGCCAGTTGCTGTTGTTGAAGGAGGTCGAAGGCTTTTCCGTGCAGGAATTGGCGGAAATACTCGGCCTCAACGTGAATACGGTTAAGGTCAGGCTGTTCCGGGCGCGCGGGAGGATTGTGGAAGCGCAACGACGCCGCTCGGGAGCTGGAGCTCTCCGAAAGGGACCCTCGGCGACGGAAAGGAAACCGTGAGCACAATGAACGCAGAGAATGGCTTTGCAAGGTGTGCATGCGCGGAATACGAAGCGATGTTGGAGGATTACCTTGGCGGCGCGCTTGAGAACGGTGCTTCGCGCAAGGTAGCCCAGCACTTGATGTCGTGCGCTGGATGCAGCCGTGCGCTTGAAGATGCCGCAGCGGCTTCTGAGATGCTGCGAGGCATGGAGCGCGTGCCCGATCCGGGGCCAAGTTTTACGCACATGGTGATGGCGCGCGTGCGGACAGCGGAATCCGAGTCACGGACGAGCTTCTGGGAGCCGTTTGTTTCGCTGGCGTGGAAGTTTGCGACGACGGCCGCACTGGCCCTAGTAGTGATGCTCGCTTACGCGACGCGCGGGACAAACGCGACGGCGAATAACGTTGCGACTGTGGCGCCGCAAGGCGAAGTGCAACAGATGTTGACGGCAGGGCAATCGATGGTTCCCGCTACGCGCAGTGATTTGGTGAGGATGGTTACGGAAGCGGATGATGCAGAACAGTAGGACAAAAGGCGAAGCAGGACTGCTTGTCCTGGTGGTGTTCATTCTGGGCCTGTTGGTCGGGGGCGTGGGGAACCACCTGTGGGGTGCGCACGTCTGGGGCAGCACACGGCAGGAGCATGCGGGTCCGGGGCGTCCGCCGTCCGGGTCATTCAGCGCGCGGATGGGGCTGTCGCCGGATCAGCAGAAGCAGCTTGACGCGATTTACAATGACACGCATCCACAATTTCTGGCGCTAGACGCACAGCGTGAGGCGCTTCATTTGCAGGTACGAGCGAGAATTCGCGCTATCCTAACTCCCGATCAGCAGGTGAAGTTTGACGCGATGATCAAGGATCAGGACGCGCGTGGCAGAGGGCCGAACCGCGGCGGACCTCCTCCGGGACGAGACGGACATGGAGCGGGAGGGCATCAGGGGTCCGGTTTCTAGTGCGGCGAGTTTCCCGCTCATCGGATGACTTTAGCCCATCCAGGGCGCTTGGCGGGATCAGCAGCAGAAGAGAATATACGAGAGGAATCGTCTAAGCATTTTATGAGTACAGCGACAAGTCCTGCAGCAACAATGCCGGCCACCGGCACGGTAACGATCAAACTCGACAACGTCCATAAGGTGTACGACCTGGGCGAGATGAAGGTGCACGCGCTGCGCGGCGTCACCCTGGAAATTCGAAGGGGAGAGTTCGTGGCGATCATGGGATCGTCGGGCTCGGGCAAATCGACGCTGATGAATATTCTGGGTTGCCTGGACAAGCCGACGAAAGGGAGCTACTTACTGGACGGGCAGGACGTTTCGGGGCTGACGAAGAGCGAGCTGGCAAAGGTGCGGAGCAAGAAGATCGGATTCGTTTTTCAGCAATTCAATTTGCTGGCAAGAACTTCGGCGCTGGAGAACGTTGAACTGCCGACGCTGTACGCCGGAGTGCCGGTGGAAGAGCGAGCGGACAGAGCGAAAGACGCGTTGAACCGGGTGGGCCTAGGTCAGCGCATGGGGCACTATCCCTCGCAGCTTTCTGGAGGTCAGCAACAGCGCGTGGCAATTGCGCGCGCGTTGGTAAATCGGCCGTCGATTTTGCTGGCGGACGAGCCCACAGGGAACCTCGATAGCCGGACGAGCGTTGAGATCATGGAGATTTTCCAGAGCCTCAATACGGAGCAGGGGCTGACGGTCGTGATTGTTACGCACGAGCCGGATATCGCGCAGTATGCCAAGCGCGCTATGGAATTCCGCGACGGGCGTTGCCGCAAGGACTTGATCGTGCAGAACCGCGCGATTGCTTCGGAAGTGCTGCCGACGATGCCGCTGCTAGATGAGGATGGCGTTGAGGGCATCGTGCAGGGAACAGAAGCCCCTTCTAACAATAACGAACACCCGCAGCATTAGAGACTGCTTACCCGCTCATTCAGGCGAGAAGCCTGCGTGTCACACGTGCGCTGTCGGTGAAGACCTCGCCTGGCGATTAAAAAGGGATGTCTTCGTCGGAAATTTCGCCGCCGGAGGGATGCTCTTCAGGCACTGGGCCGGAATCGAAATCTGCGTCGGACGAGCGTCCCTGGGAAGCGCCTGCTCCGCCACCCATCGCAGCGCCAGCCGCGGCTCCTTCGCCACGGCCACCGAGCATTTTCATCGTGTCCGCCACGATTTCAAAGGCCGTTTTCTTCTGGCCGTCGCGCTTATCTTCCCATTGGCGGCTCTGGATGCGTCCTTCTAGGTAAACCAGCGCGCCTTTCTTCAGATATTGTTGCGCGATCTCCGCGAGCTTGCCCCACATGACGATGCGATGCCACTCGGTGCGCTTCTGGCGCTGGCCGGCACGATCTTTGTATGTTTCGTCAGTGGCCACCGAGAAATTGCACACCGCCTGGCCGCCCGAGGTGTAGCGCGTCTCCGGATCTTTCCCGAGACGTCCCACAAGAGTCACTCTGTTTACCATGCGCGAGAGTATATCCGAAATGCCGTGTCAACCAAACCGGTAAGTGATTGCACGTCGATTGAAATTACTTCCGCCGTGGGCTGTTAGTGAGCGGCACCGAAAAGGCGAACATTTCTGCGATCTTCGGGCGGGCGAAGTTAGAATGACTCGATGTCCGAGCAGAAACATCTCAACTTGTGGAAGCGACGACTTGGCCGAGTGCCCGAATCGGTATGGGAGCAAATCGAGCTTGAAACGCTTGTCTTGGCCGATAACGAGCTGACTGAAGTGTCCGCAAGAATCGGCGATCTGAAGTGCCTTCGCATGCTCGATTTAGGTCACAATGCCCTGCAGGACCTTCCCGAAAGCCTCGGCGATCTCGACAGTCTCTCGGACTTTCTTTACTTGCATGATAATCGGCTGGTCTCGCTGCCCGCATCGCTGGCCCGCCTGAAGCGGCTGCGATACTTGAACATCAGCGGAAATGTATTCGAGGCTCTGCCCGAGTGTGTCTGCAAGATGCAAAGCCTCATCGAATTGCGCGCATGTGACAACCCGTTGGCGGTCCTGTCCGATTCCATCCGACAACTCACGTCACTGCGGGAACTGCACTTAAGAAACACAAAACTCAAATATCTGCCGAACGAGGTCACGGAACTCCTGGAATTGCGGCAAATCGATCTTCGTGGTACTCCGCTCGAATATTTGCCTGCCGGTCTAGCCAACCTGCTCCGGTTGGAAAAAGTTGATCTACGCTGGGTCAGCACGCTTGAATGGCCAGACTGGCTTGCAGCGCTCGAAGCACGGGGTTGCGTCGTATACCGCTAGCGACTCTCCGGATCCAAGATGCACTAAGCAATTGCCCATCGGAGGTGAAATCATTCGGCGAGACACTTCAATCAGCAAAATCAACCTAGGCTATCAACGCAGATGACGAGCGGACGGCGCGAACGTCCCTCATAGGCGGCTGGCCGAAAAAGCGACTATATTCGCGATTGAATTGCGTGGCGCTTTCGTAGCCGACCTCGAATGCAGCGCTGGCCGCATCGAGGCCATTGTTCAGCATCAGGGTCCTCGCCGATTGAAGCCGAAGCTGCTTCTGATACTGAACCGGACTCATCGAAGTCAGTATCCGGAAATGATGATGCAGCGTGGAGATTCCCATGTTTGCAACTTCTGCGAGTTCTTCCACACGCAGAGGTTTGGAATAGTTTACGGCGATCCAGGCGACCGCTTTCGCCGTGCGGTGACTCTGATCTCCGAGCGTTGCTACTGCGCGCAGGCGCGCTCCCACACGTCCCCGGAGGATTCGGTAGATAATTTCGCGCTGAATCAGGCCGCTTAGAAACGGAATGTCCTGGGGGCTGTGCAGCAGAGCCAATAGGCGGCAGCATGCGCTCAGGAATTCAGGCGTGGTCTCGCCGATCGACATTGCGGGGCTGTCGGACGACAGCTCCGCGACATGAATTTCCTCGCGGCCGAGCAACTCCCGCACCATAGACATGTCCAACTTGAGCGACAAAACCAGACAAGGAGCCTCCTTGCTGGCTTTGGCTACCCAGCTCACAATCGGCAAATCGACGGCTGTCAGCAGGAAATGCGATTCGTCGTAAACGAAAGTCATTGGTCCGAGGGTTACCTGCTTACTACCCTGCGCCACAACAATGATGCCGGGATGATACGTCGCCCGGCACGGCGGGGTAGGAGAAGTCCGCTGATGCAGGCTCACGCCGGGAATCTGTGTTATCTGATTCTCTTGATCGCCAAGAAGGGACGCAATCCTGCGGGCGAGTTCAACGCGTAACTCGTCATGGCCTTGATTTAATTTCGGAAGTGCATTTCCTTTGGTGTATTTCATGTATTCAGCCCAAGCAGTCCAGTTGCAAAGATACCCAGCCGATCGCACCTATGCCAGAGGATTGTATTCGCTCAAGAGGAATAGGCAATAACAAGGCAGAATCGGGCTACCGATACCCGCTTGCATGGTCCTAACCTCCGAGATGACCAAACGCGTCAACAGCGTGTCTCTCTTTTGACGGGAGTAACAGCCATGATTTTCCGACTCCGAGTCGTCGCCTTTCTTGCCGTCGCCAGCTTCGCAGCGTCTCTACCGGGGAGTGGCGGCCGCGTGGCGCGCGCAACCGTCGCGCGGGGCGGTGGCTATGATTGGCCAATGATGGGATTTAACGTGCAGGGCGACAACGCCTCGCCCTGGTCCACCGGGATCACCGCCGCCAATGTGAAGACGCTGCGGCTGCAGCAGGTGCCGCTCGACGGCACGGTGGACGCCTCGGCCATCTACCTGCACGGCGTGGCCATCGAGGGTGCAGTGCACGATGTTTTTTTCGTCACCACCACTTATGGCAAGACGATCGCGGTGGACGCCGACAGCGGCACGATTTTGTGGGAGTACACCCCGCCCCAGTACGCCAACTGGGCGGGCACGCCGCAGATCACTAACAGCACGCCGGCCGCAGACCCGGATCGCCACTACATTTACGCCGCCACGCCCGGTGGTGAGGTGGTGAAGCTCGCCATTGCCGACGGCCATGCCATTTGGTCAAGTCCCGTTACACTCGCACCGCGGAGCGAAAAAATCAGCGCGCCACTCAAGGTGTTTCGCGGGCACGTGATCGCCGTCACAGGCGGCTACATTGGCGACCGCCCGCCGTATCAGGGTCATGTCGCAATCGTGGACGCGAGTAGCGGCAAGCTCCTGAATGTGTGGAATTCGCTCTGCAGCAATCGCTCCGGACTGCTTCAGCCCGCATCTTGCGACGGGCAGCAATCGGCAATCTGGGGAAAATCGGGGCCTGCCATCGATGAAGCCACCGGCGATATCTTCGTGGCCACCGGCAACGGCTCATACGATGGCAAGACCAATTGGGGGGATTCCCTCCTGGAGATCAATGCGAGCGCCACCAAAATGGTCGGCAACTACACGCCTGCCGACAATGCCGACATCAACCGCCGTGACCTCGACCTCGGCGCCACTTCGCCAGTGCTGATGGGCGATGGTGTGGTCGCCCAAGGCGGCAAGGACGCTTTGATCCGGCTGGTCAGTATCAAGGATATGGCCGGCTCCGCGCCCCATGCCGATCACGAGCTGCAGACCGTATCCACGCCCGGCGGCCTAATGCTACTGACTTCGCTGGCGAAATGGACCCACAACGGTCGCACTTGGCTTTTCTCAGCCGATTACGGCGTCTTCCGGCCTGGCGGCGGCGCCTCGGCGTGGACCTACGCCAAGGGCCATCTGACGCCCGCCTGGAAGAATGACAATCCTGGCACGTCACCGGTTGTGGCGGGCGGCCTGCTGTATATCTACGACGGCCCCGGCGGCGGGCTGCACGTCTATAACCCACAATCCGGCGAACTGCTTGCCGATCTCCGCTGCGGCAAGGGCCATTGGAACACTCCCATCGTGGCCGATGGTCGCATAGCCCTACCCGAAGGGCTCACGGTGGGATGGGTCCGTGGTCAGGGGGTCGCGCACAACAACACCCCCGGCATACTCGATATCTGGTCGCTTCCGGAGCGCCAGAACTAACTCGGGCGGCACGCTGTACGCGAGCATATTTTGCCGCGGCGGTAGCCCGAGCTTGTAAGCAGGTTAGGCTGAGCAAACTCTAAGGAGACTCTTCCGATGAATCGAAGGTTCTGGACGATTGCTTTATTAGCTGCCTCAACGTGCTTCGCGCAATCCGCCGCGAATGACGTCACGATTAGCGACAACAGCCCTGCATCCGAGAGTCTCACGTCTACGAGTGATGGCGCTCTCATCATCGGCAGCACCACGAAATCGGAGATATTCCGAGCCGCGAAGGGCGCAGCCACCGCGGATGTCTGGATCAAACCCGGCACAAATGGCCTGCAGAGGGTGCTGGGTGTTTTGGCGGACGAACGTTCCGGCACTCTATGGGCGTGCTCGTCGGGTTCGCCCACCGGCCTGAAAATGTTCGATCTGAAAACCGGTGCATCAAAAGACAGCTACGATTTTCCCGGCGGTACCGGACTCTGCAATGACATTGCGATAGCCTCTGACGGCACGGTCTACGCTACCGACACGACTGGCGGGCGAGTGTTACGTCTTAAAAAAGACGCGACGGCGATGGATGAATGGGTCAAAGACCTGAAATTTAACGGACTTGACGGCATCGCTTTTGGCGATGAACGCACCATTTATGTGAACAACTTTTTTGGTGGCACTCTTCTGCGCATCCCGATCGGCAACGACGGTGCCGCCGGCCCCGTTACCCAGGTCAAGACCTCTCAGCCGATCACGCGACCCGACGGGATGCGTTCGATGGGCCCGAACACTCTTCTGCTCATCGAAGGCGGCCACCTTGATCGCGTTACAGTTGATGGCGACAACGCCAAAATCGATGTCCTGAAGGGTGGTTTTGACGGCGTAACAGCTGTCACTCAAACCGGAAACATCGCCTGGGTTCTTGCAGGCAAGATGAACCCCAACGCGACAGGGCCAGCCAAGATTTACGCGGTACCGCTTTCGGAAAAATAACGCCAGGTATACCGGAGAAACAAACGAGGAGAACATATGAAGGAGCGCGTGCTAGGAAAAAGCGGGCTGCAGATATCAGCGCTGGGGCTCGGCTGCATGGGACTGAGCTATGGGTACGGTCCTCCTCTCGAAAAGCAGCAAGCGATTAGTGTGATCCGAACGGCAGTCGAGCGCGGCGTGACATTCTTCGATACGGCGGAAGCTTACGGCCCATTCAAAAATGAGGAGCTCGTTGGCGAGGCGCTTGCACCCTACCGCGAACAGGTAGTAATCGCGACGAAATTTGGTTTCGACATTGCTCCTGACGGACAACGCAGGCGCGGGCTTAACAGCCGTCCCGAGCACATACGAGAGGTCGCGGACGCATCTCTGAAGCGCCTGAAGACCAGTGTCATCGATCTCTTCTATCAGCATCGCGTCGATCCCGACGTGCCGATCGAAGACGTGGCAGGCACGGTGAAAGATTTGATTCAAGTCGGTAAGGTGAAGCACTTCGGCCTTTCAGAAGCCGGTGCGAACACCATTCGCCGTGCACATGCGGTGCAGCCTGTGGCAGCCGTCCAAAGCGAGTATTCGATATGGACAAGAGACCCTGAGCCCGAAGTGCTTCCAACCTGCGAAGAGTTGGGGATCGGTTTTGTTCCGTGGAGCCCATTGGGACAAGGATTTTTAACGGGAAAGATTGACGCCTCGACCAAATTTGAAAGCACGGACTTTCGCGCAGCTTTTCCCCGTTTCACCGAAGAGGCTCGTAAGGCAAACCAGGCTGTCGTAGACCTTCTAAAAGAGATCGCCGGACGAAAGAACGTCACTCCAGCTCAGATTGCGCTCGCCTGGCTGCTCGCGCAGAAGCCTTGGATTGTGCCGATTCCAGGAACAACGAAGATACATCGATTGGAAGAAAACATCGGGTCCGCCTCGGTCGAACTCGCGACCGAAGATCTTGAAAAGATCAATACGGTGGCTTCTAAAATCCCGATTAAAGGCGAGCGCCTTCCTGAATCGATCCTGCGGATGTCTTACCGCTAAGGCGCAAGGAAATTTCTCGGCGAAGATTATTGGCGCGCAGCAACCGTGCCGGACGATTTCTGGGCGAGAATCTTGCGCGCGTTGGTGTAGAGCGCCTTTGCTTGGGGCAGCGATGCAATTGCCTTTTCGAGTTGCGGATCGTTTTCGAGCTGGACCTTGTACCCGGCGTCCAACCCAAAGAGCGTGGTGAATACTTCGCGCTTGATCTCCCACTTCAGCCAGGGAAGATTCTGCTGCATCTCCGCTTGAGAGTATTCGACATGCTGCTGATTGAGGAATTTTTGGAATTGAGCCATCACAGTGTCGTCCGCGGTGAAATCCTTCGTGACCGTGGGCTTCGTTCCCAGATAATAGCGAACGAAATCGCCCACGCCCTGCGACGTGGGGAAGAAAACGCCGCGCGCCATCAGCAAAGTCTGAAAGTCCGTGGCCTTCGGCGCAAGAGCTGCGACATCGGGCGTAATACCACCGCCGCCGTACACGGGACGGCCGCTATCGGTATATTTCAATTCGGGAGATTTGGGTTTCTGCGGATTATTGTGATAGTCCCAGAGCGTGACGTTCTTGTAGTCGCGCTGAATCAGTCGTCCGCTCGGCGTGTAGTAGCGCGCCGTGGTAAGCAAAAGCGCGGTATCTTCGCTCAACTGGAACTGCGTTTGAACCAAGCCTTTGCCAAACGTGGTTTCGCCAACGATCAGGCCGCGATCGTGGTCCTGAATGGCGCCTGAGACGATTTCGGAGGCCGAAGCGCTGTCGCGATTCACGAGAACGACGAGCGGCACTTCGATGCCGTGGTTCCCGCGCATTGCGTAGTAGCGCCGATCCGGCGATGAGCGGCCGTGATGGGAAACGACCAATTCATTTTGGTCGAGGAACATGTCTGCCATGCCTACGGCCTGATTCAGCAGACCCCCGCCGTTTTCGCGCAAATCGACGATCAATCCGTCGAGCTTGGAATAATCGAGCTGCTTCAGCGCATCGGCGAGATCGGAGTCCGTCGTCTCGTTGAACGTGGTGACATGGACGTAACCGACACCGGGGTGCACCATCTCCGAAAATTCGACACCGGGACGCGGAATCTCATCGCGCACTAGTGTAACTGGAATCGGCTCGGTCCAACCTTCGCGATCAAGCAGAACGTGGACTGGCGTACCCTTGGCGCCTTTGAGCAGGCTCGCGACCTGGGTCGTGGTTAGACCCGTGCAATCTTTATTGTCAACAGAGAGAATGATGTCGCCAGGACGGATACCTGCTTTGGCGGCAGGCGAGCCTTCAAACGGCGCAAGCACCATCGTCTGTTTCTCGCGCGGCTCGACGATCATGCCGACGCCGTAATATTTGCCTTCCTGATTTTCGCGAAAGAGAGCGTAGGTTTGTGGATCGAAAAAATTGGAGTGGGGATCGAGCACATGCAGCATACCCGGAATCGCGCCGTCGTAGATCACCTTGTCGGCATCGACGGGCTCCGCATAATTCGCTTCCACCGTGGCGAGAACGGACGTGAAGGTTTTTGTGGAGCTCTGCGCTTCATCGGCAGCCGCCGCATTGGTCCGCGATGGGCCGAGTAGTCCACCGAGTATCGCGCCAGCGGCCAAAACGGCGCAGAAGAGGATGATTCCGCGCTTAGAAGTTACGGGAGGTGGCGCGATGCCCGGCTCAGACGCATGTTTGCCGACTGTTTTTGAACGCGATTCCATATGCCCTCAATGCGCCCCGTAATGCAAAAGTATAGCATAGGGCTTTCGATAGCCTGGTTAGATGCGTAGATCGGCGCTGCGAACGCTTCATGGGTGTCGTTTTCGTGCCCAAGCTACGGGCCGGCGACACCGCTAACCCCATGCGGTTACTGGCTGCGAGGATTTCTCGGCTGCCTGAGGGGGCAAAGAAAAGGCTGTCGCTGCGGAAATGGGCGCCCGTGGCGCGACATAGATGAGGCGGCAGGGGCGCAGCAAGCATGCGTCCCTACGGCTGATAGCGAGTGCCAAATCAGGAACCGGAGCCGACGGCGAAGTACCGTGACGCGAATTCAACGGCGCACCGAGGGCGCGACAAGCACGCGCCCTACGAAACCGGTGGTGTAGCGCGACACCGGCGATCAATTGACGTGGCGTTTTGATTATTGCCGGTCGGAGGTTGAAGTGTCAGCGGCTGAAGAGGCGTTGGAAGCGCGGTTTTCGGCCAGAACCTTCCGCACGTTGGCATAGAGCGCTTTCGCCTGAGAGAGCGAATCGATCCCCTTATCGAGTTGCGGATCATTTTCGAGCTGGACTTTGTATCCGGCGTTCAGCCCGAACAAGGTGGTGAACACTTCGCGTTTGATCTCCCATTTCAACCAGGAAGCGTTTTGTTGAATCTCCGACGGCTCGTAAGCGATGTGCTTCTGATCGAGATATTTCTGGAAAGCCGCGACGACAGTGTCGTCCGGCTGATAATCCTTGGATATTTGCGGTTTGCCGCCGAGATAAGAGAGAACGAAGTCGCCGACGCCTTCGGGAGTCGGATAGAAAACGCCGCGAGTGAGAAGCATCGTCTGGAATGCGGTTGGCGTAGCCGCAACAGCGCTCACGTCCGGCGTGATGCCGCCACCGCCATAAACCGCGCGCCCGCTATCGGTATGCTTCACTTCGGGAGACTTTGGCTCCTGGCGGTTATAGAGGTAGTCGTACAAAGTGGAATTCGCATAATTACGCTGGATCAGGCGTCCACTCGGAGTGTAGTAGCGCGCAGTGGTGAGCAGCAGAGCAGTATCTTCACTGAGCTCATACTCGCGCTGCACGAGGCCCTTGCCAAAAGTGGTCTCGCCGACAATCAAGCCGCGATCATGATCCTGAATCGCTCCGGAAACAATTTCGGAAGCCGACGCCGTATCACGATTCACAAGAACAACGAGCGGCACATCGACGCCTTGATTCCCCTTGAGGGCGTAGAAACGCTCTTCGGGCGAATTTCGTCCGCGGTCGGAAACAACAAGCTCGTTTTTTTCTAGGAACATATCGGCCATGCCGACCGCCTGATTGAGGAGGCCGCCACCGTTTTCGCGGAGGTCGATAATCAAGCCATCCAGCTTCGGATAATTCAGTTGCTTAAGCGCCTGAGCCAGGTCGCTGTCCGTGGTTTGATCGTTGAACGTGGAAACGTGCACGTAACCGACACCGGGGCGAATCGTCTCGTAAAATGAGACGCCTGGGCGCGGGATTTCGTCGCGCGTTAGTGTCATCGGGATCAGATCCGTCCAACCTTGGCGCTTGATCATGATATGAACGGTTGTGCCTTTGGCACCCTTAAGAAGATCGGCCACCTGACCCGTCGTCAAACCTGTGCAATCCTTGCTGTCAATTTGCGCAATGATGTCGCCGGGACGAACGCCCGCTTTGGCAGCCGGGGAGCCTTCAAACGGCGTTTGAACCATTGTTTGGTTGCCGCGCTGCTGAATGTACATGCCCACGCCGTAATAGCGGCCCTCCTGACTTTCCCGAAACGCAGCGTATGCCTGAGGGTCGAGGAAATTCGAATGGGGATCGAGCGAATGCAGCATGCCGGGAATCGCGCCGTCGTAAATCGATTTGTCGGCATCGACGGAGTCTGCATAGTTGGCCTCAACTGTGGCCAGTACGGAGGTGAAGCTCTTGGCGGAGTCCTGAACGTCGTTAGAGGTAGCCGCGGAAGTGGTGCGCGAAGGACCGAGCAGGCCACCCAGCAGAGCTGAAACGCCGAGTACCGCGCAAAGGAGAATTAAGCCGCGTCTGGAACTGGTCGGGTGGCTGGTGGGAGCCGATCCGGATGATTGATTGGTTGTCACTGATGGTCTCTGTGATTCCAAATTCCCCCCACGTTACGCCATCTTGGGGAGTATAGCACGCTCGCGCCCAGTGCAATTGTCAGCGTACGAGAAGAGCAAAAGCCGCGGGAATCAGTAGCGCCGCGTCGGCGAGAACTCGGAGTGCATGACCAGATAGACGCGTGCGGACGGAATTCAGTAGCAGGATCAGAAGAGCGGCGGTGCCTGCGGCGGCGATGGCGTTGCTATCGCTTCGTAGAAACCAGAGACCCGCAATGCCGAGTAGCGCCGTTCCCGCGGCGAATATAGGGATGCGCAACTTCGCCCAACCGATAAAACGCGATTGCACGCCAGCCGTCTCGCGAGCCTCGATTCCATCCTCCCAGCATTGAATCGTGACGCAATTCAGTACGCAAGCGAGCGCAAAGAGCAGCCATGAATACAGGCCATCCCAGGAAAACGCACGAGGGTGTGACCACACGGGCAGAGCCGTTCCAGCGGCGAACAGAGCACCTACGGCGACCTCTTTTGGAAATAGACGCGAGGCTGCTGGACCGCCCGCATGAACCCACAGCATATAGAGTGCAAGAACGGCGGCCAAGAGCAGTCCTGTCCTCACCTCGGCACCATCCAGGTCGCGGTATGCAAGCCATGCGCCGGCGAACACGCCAACCGCACCTAAGGCAGAGAGAGCGACGCGGTGTCGATAGCAAAATTTGTGT
>DATEGW010000019.1:0-12015 GCA_035279845.1 Candidatus Acidiferrales bacterium
TTGGCTATGCCGGTTTCGTCTTCCATGCTGAGGAAGACGAAGCCTTTCGCGGTGCCAGGACGTTGACGGACGACGACGGAGCCTGCGATCCGAACGGGAGTGCCATTGCGGAGGGATTGCAGTTCGATGGCGGTGCGGAGGCGATGTTTTTTCAGGCGCGCGCGGTGATAGGCGAGTGGATGAGGGCCGATGGTGAGACCGGTGCCGTGGAAATCGGCTATTAGGCGTTCTTCGGTGGACATAGGTTCAAGCGGCGAGTCGGATTGAGTTTTTGGTCCGTATGCGTGAGCAGTGATGGTCGAGTTTTTGGTCGTAAGAACACAGCCAGGAGTGGCTGTGCCACCGAACAGAACACCAGGGTGGCGGGCGGCGCGTTCGATTTGCCAGAGAGCGTCGCGGCGGTGCGTTTTGTATTTGTGTTCGATGAAATTGAGGGCACCGATTGCAGCGAGGGATTTCAATTCGGATTTCTGGATGTCGGGAACACGTTCCTTCAGGTCTTCGATGGAGGTGAATGGGCGCGCGTTGCGTTCATGGACAAGTTTTTGGGCGATTTCTTCGCGGAGGCCTTTTACGTAACGGAGGCCCAGACGGAGGGAGAATTCGTGGGATTTGATTTCCAGGGAGGAATGCGGAGCATGTGTCGCGCCTACGGCGCTATGCATTTTATCCGCTGCGTACCCAGCGCTTACGCGCTGGGCTAAGTTGTGCCGCACCTCCGGCACTGATTTCGTGACGGCGTCGAGAATCGATTGCTTCATTTCACCATCCGTAGCGATGGCCAAAGGGGGCACAGCGAGCAGCGCCCCTACGGCGCAATTATTTTCGGGTGCGGATTCACAAGAACAGACAGGAGTGGCTGTGTCGCATTCAGCAGATATGCCCTCAGCGGCTAAAGCCGCATTCATTTCCGGCTCAACGGCACGGCTAAAGCCGTGCCCTGACGTTTTTTTGCTCGCGGAAACTTTCTCGGATTTAACAACGGGCACAGCGAGCGGCGCCCCTACGGCAGCACCGATGTTACGTTCGGGCCCGAAGGCGATGCTGCGGGTGGATGACTGAGAGGCAGTAAGAGCACAGCCAAGAGTGGCTGGGCCAGATGCGCCAGAAGTGACTGTGCCACTTTGCGGAGTAGCTGTGCTATGCGATTTTTCGGGAATTCGTTCGAGGGTGCAGAACCAATCGGAGCGGGTGATGTCGATTGGTTTGATGCGGAGGCCGTGGCGCTGAGCATCTTTGACGAGAGTGGCAGGATTATAGAAACCCATCGGCTGATTATTGAGCATGGCCGCAGTGAATGCGGCGAGATAGTGACACTTCAAATATGCGCTGGCGTAGGCGAGTAGAGCGAAACTTGCGGCATGCGATTCCGGAAAACCATAGAGAGCAAACGAGGTAATCGAGCGGATGATTTTTTCCTGAACTTCGTAAGACAGGCCGTTTTTCTCCATACCGGCTTGTAGTTTGCTTTCGACGCCTTTCATGCGGCGTTCGGATCGCTTAAAGCCAAACGCGCGACGCAAATCTTCGGCTTCACCACCACTGAAACCGGCGGCGATCATGGCCATGCGCAAGAGCTGCTCCTGAAAAAGCGGAACACCGAGCGTGCGCGAGAGAACCGGTTCGAGCGCGGGATGGAGACAATCGACAGGTTCACGGCCCTGACGGCGCTTTAGATAAGGATTCACCATCTCTCCGACAATCGGACCGGGGCGAATGATCGCAACCTGCACGACGATATCGTAAAAGCACGTGGGGTGAAGGCGCGGAAGACAGGACATCTGCGCGCGGCTTTCGATCTGGAACATGCCGATCGTGTCCGCTTTCTGCAAAGCGGAGTAAACGGCGGAATCGCCTTGCGGCAAGCGCGCGAGATCGACTTCTTCCTTGTAATCGTTGCGAATAATCTGGATGGTGTCTTCGAGGACGGCCATCATGCCGAGGCCGAGCAGATCGACTTTTACAATGCCCATGTCCGCGCAATCGTCTTTGTCCCATTGGACGACGACGCGGCCTGGCATGGTGGCCGGTTCAAGCGGGACGACAGAATCGAGCTGGCCCTGACAGACGACCATACCCCCCGAATGCTGGCCAAGATGGCGCGGTAGATCCTGCACCATCAGACAAAGATCGAGAAATTTGCGGATGAGATGGTGGCTGAGGTCGAGACCAGCCTCGCGGAAATGGCAATCGAGCTTGTCATTTTCATCTTTAAATTCCCATGCGCCGACGAGAGACGTAAGACGATCGAGCATTTCCGGCTCGAAGCCGAGAACTTTGCCGATTTCGCGCGAAGCGGAACGGCCTCGATAGGTGATGACATTGGCCGTCATCGCGGCACCGAGTTTGCCGTAACGTTCGTAGACGTATTGAATAGCGCGCTCGCGCTGCTCGCCACTCGGGAGATCGAGATCGATATCGGGCCACTCGCCGCGTTCTTCCGAGAGGAAACGCTCGAAAAGCAGTTTCATGCCGACGGGATCAACTGCGGTGATGCCAAGTGCGTAACACACAGCGCTATTCGCGGCCGAGCCGCGCCCTTGAACAAGAATATTTTTTTCGCGACAGAAACGGATAATGTCCCAGACGATAAGGAAGTAGCCGGAAAGATCGAGCTTTTCAATGAGCGCGAGCTCGCGTTCGATTTGCTTTTGAGCGCGCTCATTGGATGAGTCATAACGCTGGATCATGCCGTCGCGGGTGCGTTCGCGAAGGAATTGCATTTGAGATTTGCCCTCGGGAACGGGATATTTCGGGAACTCATAACCGAGGTCTTTCAGCGTGAACTGCAGGCGCGAGGAGAGGAGCGCGGTGTTGGCAATGGCTTCGGGAATATCGGCAAAGAGACGCGCCATTTCAGAGGGAGATTTCACGCGGCGCTCGGAATTTCGCGCGAGAAGGCGACCTGCCTCGGCAAGCGTGGTGTGATTGCGGATGCAGGTGAAGACGTCCAGGATTTCGCGCTGTTGAGCCTGGGCGTAGCAGACGGAATTGGTGGCTAGAAGCGGCAGATGAAATTTGCGCGCGATGTCTATGGCGGCCTGGTTGCGAGCTTCTTCTTCTCGGCAGAAATGGCGCTGCAATTCGACGTAGACATTTTCGCAGCCAAAAATTTCGGTGAGCTGCTTTATGCGTGCGGCCGCTGCTTCGGTGCCGTTTTGCGTGAGAGCATGAGCGAAAGGACCTTCGTCACCACCTGTGAGGCAGATGAGGCCTTCGGCGTATTTGGCGACTTCTTCGGCTGAGACGGAACCCTCGCCTTTGGCTGCGCGCAATTTCATACACGTGATCAATCGGCAGAGATTCTGGTAACCGGCACGCGAAGAGACGAGCAATGGGTAACGCCAACCTTCTTCGGAAGTGACTTCGGCACCGACATGGGCGTGCAGGCGAGCTTTTTCCGCCGCGAGATGAAAACGCGACGAGCCGTAGACGCCGTCACGATCGAGAAGAGCGGCGGCGAACATGCCTTGCTCGGCGCAGACAGCGGCTAATTCTTCGGGCAGAGAGGCCCCTTCGAGAAAGCTGAAAGCGGAGCGGGCGTGGAGTTCGACGTACATCAATCGTAGATCCCTCGAACGAACCAGCCTTGCGTGAGCGAATCGAAATAAAAGCGGTAAAGGCCGTGTTGCGGAGAGCACGCAGGATTTTTTTGCGCGCGGCCTGGAGAGATATTGAAGCGGATTTCGAGATCCCATTCGTCCTGATGCCAAGCGTCTTCGCGCCACCAGTCACCGGATGAGCGCCAGGGGCCGGAGGCAGCAAGGACCTCGCCACGAACGCCTCGGAAAGAGACTTTTTTTGGGCGGGAGTCTTGAATTTGGACGCTCGCAGGTAGAGGCGGGCGGAACATGCGGAAGGCGATGGGCGATAGTTGAGTTTTAAGAGCTTTAAGAGTGTTAAGAGCACAGCCAGGAGTGGCTGTGCCACCGTTTGCGGATTTGCGACGCGATTTTTTACTTTCTTCACGAGGAGGGGTGAAGCAAGTCATGCGGAATTCGCCGGGACGATGCGTGTCGATTAGCTGAGGCGAGCCGACGTTGGCTGCGCCTACGAGATTGGCAAGACGAGCGATGGTAACTTCGAGTTTTGCAACGTCTGGAGAAGGAGGAAGGAAAAGACCGGTTTGCACAGCGCGCGGCTTGGCAGGTTCGGAGGCCATGAAGACTTTCAGAATGGGTGCGGGCGGCGGATCGCCTTGGAGCGCGAGACGAAGCAGGTTGAGAAGCACTTTAGAATCGCGCATTGGAACGGGGAGCGTAAGAGTTTTTTCGTAGGTAGCAGATCTCTTCTTGCGGCGGGAATTGTCGTTACGGATTTGCACGTCTTTCAGACCGGTGGGATCGAGAGCGAATCGCAAGCGGATGGAGCCAGCAGCGAGAGAACGCGCCGTAAGCCGCAGACAAAGTTGATCGAGCAAGCGACCTAGCAGGAACGAAAGCGGTTCCAGCTCTTCAACGGAGTCCTCAAGCTCCAGTTCCTCTTCGAAGTTTGTGGCGGGGTCGGAAAGAATCAGGGCGCGAATGCCGGCACCTCGCGCCCATTGATGGAGGCGAACGCCTTCCTGGCCGAGGCGTTCGGAAAGCTGAAGAACGGGAAGCGCGGCAAGGGCTTCGCACAAGCGTACGCCCCAAAGATTAAGCGTTTCGAGGATTTCGGAGGATGCGCCGAGCACGCTAATCGGCAACGGGCCGAGGCGTTGCGATTCTTCGCCAGTAGCAATCAACGTGATACCGGGAAAACCGCGTGCAGCATGGATTGCGACCTCGATGTTTTGCGAGACAGCGATATTGGCGGCAAGGCCGAATGCGGTGATACGTTGCGCGAGGAGCGCGGCTAAGTTTTCATCGGAGCCGAAAAGAGAAGCAAGGCCGGAGAGATCGATGACGAGGGTGGCGGGATCTGTGTCCTCCACGCGCGGAGAAACGGACCAGGCAAGATCGAGTAATGCAGCATGCGCCGCCTTTTCCTGCGCTTGCGAACGGGGATGGATTGCAACGGATTCGAATTGCTCGGCTGCGGCACGCGTCATGCCGATTTCGATTCCCGCCTGCTGAGCAAGTTCGTTTACGGCGACGACAGCCCAAACAGGCGGAACGCCATCAATGAGAGCGAGCGGGGAGGCGCGGAGAGACGGTTCGGCGCGAACGACGGCTTGCACCGAGAAATTGGGAATATGAATGGCAGCGAATGACATGACGATTTAATGAGTCCATCTCAAAAGCAGGATAGAAACTCAAAATTACTCCTTGCCAGATAGGTAGACCGCTTAAGAACCAACTGCTAAGCCCCGACTGAAAGACAAGTCGGCCGCTACACCGACCAATTTGTCGCTACTTCGAAGATTGCTTCGTTGCGCGGAGGAAAATGGCGATGTCGCCGATCGGGAGAAATTTGAGTTGTAGATTCGATTTTGGAGCGCACAATTTCCGCGCGAACGTGAAAACCATCGAGCAAGCAGGCATGTGTATCAGCGGCGGATTCGGATGTCGATGTCCAATGAGACGAATCCATGCCGAGGCCTAACACGAGCGAAGCGCATGTCTTGGCGTTCGATTCCTGCTCGAGTAAAAGAAAAATTGTGGGTGTGTCTTCGACCGTCTTGCGAAAACGAAACCAGGCGTTGAGCGGAACGTAGCGGACGGTTTGCGGGGGGATATCGCTCAAATCGAGAGCGATCAGGCCGAAGCCGCCCGCCTGCAAAAGCAAATCCGCAGCGCGCAACGATTGGTCGACTTCACGGCATCGCACCCAGAGCAGATGTTTCAGCTTCACGCCGGCGGCTTCCGCAGAGTGCGGATCAAAGGCGTCGCGAGCGTCGATAAGAGCACAGGCTTCGAGCTGGGCCGTGCGCGATGCCAAGGCGGAAAAAAGAATGCTGGTGCGGCCCGAACAAGAGGGGCCACAAATTTCCGTGAGGCCGCCGCGAGGCAGCCCTCCCACAAGCGCGTCGATTGCGGGAATGCCGGAAGGAGCGGTTTCGACGGCTTTGCGGTCGCGATAGGTGAAGGGCGCGGAGACACGTCCGGCGAGAGCAGATTCGACGGTTAAGCGGAGAGTGGCGGCGGCTGGTTTCATATTCGCTTTTTATTCGCCTTCAATTAGGGATTGTGGATCATGGCATTTGAGTTGTCAAGTTAGACCCAGAGCCTGCCGACCGCATGGACATCCTGGCTTCACACGAACCGAAAACTACTAAAAACCTGAAAAACGACGGAGATTTACCTTTATCGATTCTGATGCAGGGCATTTGGCATGATCTAGACATGCCGAAGCGCATCTCTGGCAATCCTGACGATCCGGCTCAGAAAAAAATCCCTTCAACTTCCACCTTGCAAGGACTTGCAAAGATTTCAAAAGGCTGCAAGGCATGCGATCTGTGGAAGCGCGGCACGCAGACAGTCTTTGGCGAAGGCGAACCGAGCGCCAAAGCGATGTTTGTGGGAGAAGTGCCAGGCGATCAGGAAGATCTGGCGGGAAAACCGTTTGTAGGGCCGGCGGGAAATCTATTGAACAAAGCGTTGGACGAGGCGGGAATCGATCGCAGCAAAACCTACGTGACTAATGCGGTGAAGCACTTCAATTGGGAACCACGAGGCAAGCGGCGTATCCACAAAAAACCGAATGCCGGCGAAATTGCGGCGTGCCGTCCATGGCTGGACGCGGAGATCAATCGATTGAAGCCGCGGGTGATCGTTTGCCTGGGTGCGACCGCGGCACAGGCGTTGCTGGGCAAGGAATTTCGCGTGACGCAGCATCGCGGAGAATTCATCGATTCGCCGCTAGCACCATACGTGACCGCTACGGTGCATCCATCGTCGATATTGCGCGCTCCCGATGACGAGACACGGCATGAAGAAATGAAGCGATTGGTGGCTGATTTAAAGAAAGTAGCGAAAGTAATTTCCTAAGGCCTGCAGGCCCGCCATTCAGATCGGGATTCTCCAGGAGACAACGATTGGGCGCGTCAGGGACGGTGCGCATCGGCATTTCCGGCTGGAACTACGCGGGGTGGCGCGGGCAATTCTATCCTGCAAAGCTGGCACATCGTCTCGAGCTTGCCTATGCGGCGAACATTTTTCCTACTATTGAAATTAACGGCACGTTCTATTCATTGCAGCGACCGGAGAGCTTTGCAAAATGGCGAGATGCGACGCCGGAAGACTTCGTGTTCGCGGTAAAGGGATCGCGTTTTATCACGCATATGCTGCGGCTGACCAACGCGAAAGTGCCGCTTGCAAATTTCTTTGCGTCCGGAGTGCTGCGACTGGGCACGAAGCTGGGCCCTATTTTGTGGCAACTGCCGCCAAAATTCAAATTCGACCCGCAAAAGCTACAACGTTTTTTTAAAATGCTGCCGCGGGATACGGGCGCTGCGGCGGCGTTGGCGCGCAAGCACGACAAAAGAGTGAGCGGCAGGTGCTGGATGCGAACGGACAGTGCGCGCGCGATAAGGCATTGTCTGGAGATTCGAAATAAGACATTCCTTGTGCCGGAGTTCATTGAGTTGCTTCGAGCAAATGATGTGGGATTGGTCTGTTCAGATGCAGTGGAATGGCCGCGACTGATGAATGCGACATCCGATTTCGTATATTGCAGACTGCACGGGTCGGAAGGGCTGTATGCGAGCGGGTATGACGATACGGCGCTCGAGAAGTGGGCGGAACGCGTAACGGCTTGGGCGCGCGGCGATGAGCCAGAGGATGCAACGAGGGTAATTCAGAAGGCGGGACGGAAGAGAAATGCGCGGGATGTGTTTGTTTACTTCGACAACGATGCGAAGGTACGGGCGCCTTTTGATGCGCAGGGGTTGATGGGGCGTCTGCGAACACCCGAAAGACCGCGGCGCCCGTGAAGAGAGTCTGGAGAATGTGTAACGAGGCCTCAGGCGGCGCTTTGATGCAGTGAGGTAGCATTTTCCATGCAATGCCACTCCCATGTGCGTCTCAGTCCTTCCTCAAAGCCGATACGGGATTTATAGCCGAGAATTTTTTGCGCGAGACCAATATCGGCCTGCGAATGGCGAATGTCGCCGTTGCGAGGAGAATCGTATTTTCGCTCGACAGCCCTGCCAGAGATATTTTCAAGGACCTGCAGGGTGTAGTTCAGCGTATAGCGGTTGGATGTTCCGAGATTGAAGGCCATTCCGGCCGCTCCCTCCGCCTCGCAGGCCAGAAGGTTCGCTTCGACAACGTTACTCACGTACGTGAAGTCTCGCGACTGCTCACCGTCGCCGAAGATCGTGGCCGGCATACCCTTTTGGAAAGCGGCGTTAAACAGGGACAATACGCCCGAATAGGGCGAATTCGGATTTTGGCGAGGGCCGAAGACGTTGAAGTAGCGGAGCGAGACAAACTCCAAACCATAGACTTTGTTGAATGCGAAGCCGTACCGCTCTCCCGCAAGCTTGGACACACCGTAAGGGGAAATCGGCGCGGGCGTCATCGTTTCGCACTTCGGCAAAGTTGGCGTTTCGCCATAGATCGAGGATGAACAGGCGAACACGACGCGCTTAACGCGCGCATCACGCGCGGCGACGAGCACGTTGAGAGTGCCATCGACGTTGATCCGGTTTGTCTCGATCGGATCTCGAACGGATTTCGGAACGGAAGTGCGGGCGGCCAAGTGGATGACATAGTCGACGCCGCGACAGACATTCCGCATCAAGTTTAAATCGGCGATTGTCCCGAGGACGAATTCGATTTTGTTTGCGGCTGCCAGCAGATTGTCTTCATTGCCCGTGGACAAATCATCGAGCACGATTACCTGATTGCCCCGCTTTATCAATTCATCGACTGTGTTGGAGCCGATGAACCCGGCCCCGCCTGTTACCAAATAGCGCATTGAAACCTTCCTCCCAAGTGATGGCCAGCTTTCATTCTGGCGGCGTTAAATAAACTTTGTCGCTCGAAAGCTTAAATGTGCCGCGAGTGCCGAACAATCCGGGAGGCCCGCGAAAACAGGGCCCGGAAATCCCTAAATGAATAACAGGTGAATACTTGAGAGCGGTGCGCATAGCTGCGACTCTCGTACACACGCCGATGCGTAGTGGTAGATCAAACGTCTCCGATTTTCCGCCCGCCAAACCAACGACATCCCGTCTAGCCGAACATTTTCGATTGTAAGAGCCGGTACAGGTGATTCGTAGGACTTGGCTTACGACCGTGTAGGCCCTGGAAGCTGAACCAAAACTGATCCCTGAACCAGTATTCCTGCGGAGCCCGCAAGGCGCACTCTTCTCCAGACCGGAAATTCCTGAAGACCACTGAACCGACGCGGCCCCACCCTGCACCTGGTCACAAACCCGTTTAGCGTCAGGAGCGCGAATGAATAAGAAGATTGGCCTCTTTTATATCTCTTGTCTTTTTATCTTAGTTGCAATTGGAATGGGTGGTTGCGTCGGGTACGCGGGTTCGGTCGGTCCTTCGAGTGGCAGCGCAAATACAAGCAGCCGCGGCACAGTAGCGGCAGCTCCGGCAACCGTGAGTTTTGGAAGTGTGTCGATCGGGAGCAACTCAACACAATCCGTCTCGCTGACGAACCCGAGCCATGCTGCAGTCGTTATCTCGAATTTGAGCTCGTCTAATGCGGCTTTTGTGCCGTCTGGGCTTACATTCCCTCTGAACCTGGCGCCCGGACAGAGCGCGGCGTTCCACGTGGGTTTCCAACCAACGACAACCGGAGATTTTAGCGGAACAATCGCAGTGGCAAGCAATGCCAGCAACAGTGCGACGATGATCGGAGTGAGCGGGAGCGGTACGCAGAAGCAGCAATCCGGAGTGATTGCCGCGAGCACGGCAACTCTAAGCCTGGGCAGCGTTGTGGTGGGAAGTGCAGGGACTCAAACCTTCTCCGTGACTAATACGGGAGGTATGACGGCGACCCTATCATCAGTAAATTCGTCGTCGCCGGCTTTTGCGGCGGCTGGCCCAAACTTTCCAATGGATGTCGCACCAGGCCAGACCGTGCCTTTCACCGTTACGTTTACACCGGCGGCCGCGGGTAACGCGAGCGGAGTGATTACGGTCGGCAGCAATGCGAGCAACACGCCGACGACTGTTGCGGTGAGCGCTACTGGCGTTGCAGCGGCGACGTCGCCAACGATCAGTTCGCAGCCCGCGAATCAGACGGTCGTTGCCGGGCAAAAGGCCACTTTTTCCGTGACGGCGTCCGGTACGGGAACGCTCACTTATCAATGGAAGAAAGGCGGGACGGCGATCAGCGGTGCCACATCCGCAAGCTATACGACGGCGGCCACAACGAGTGCCGATAACGGCGCAAGTTTCACAGTGGCGGTGAGCAACAGCGCAGGCAATGTGACGAGCAATGCGGCAACCCTAACGGTAAGTGCGGCAACGCTCTCGCTGAGCGCAAATCCGACCAGTGTGAGCTTTGGAAGCGTTAACGTGGGCAGTAACAACTCTCAATCCGTGACATTCACGAACAATGGAAATTCAGATGTGACTGTGTCCAACGTCTCGGTTTCGGGTGCTGGCTTTAACGCTACGGGCGTTTCGGCTGGACAGGTGGTTGCGGCAGGAAAAACCGCTTCGCTCAGTGTCGCGTTTGCGCCATCGGGTAGTGGTTCGCTGACTGGAAGCGTGACCGTGACGAGCAATGCGGCAAACTCGCCTCTCACTGTGGCGCTGAGCGGGACTGGGGCTTCTACTGCCCCTCCGGCAGTTTCGGGAGCGCCGACTTGCGGGAAGAATAATGACACCACAAATCACGTGCCTACGGATTGGCAGACGTTTGTGCCGCCCGCCAAGGGGCAGAGCTATGTGGATTCGACGTTTGGGTGCACGGTGACGAGGATTACGGATGTTTCGAGCGAGGATAACGGCGGTTCATCTTACCTGCCAATTGGCATGGGGTATGCCACCGTTTCCCCGTTCAATGCGAACGATACGTATTTGATGCTAGGCGATGGTTGGGGAAGACACTTCGTGACTGACCTCAAGGGAAACGTCATCGTATCCTTGGCCAACATGCCTTCGGCTTACAATGACAGTTGGTATTATTGGGATGCTACAGACGCGAACGTCTTCTATTACACAAATGGAAATTCCATGATGAGAGGCACGATTTCTGGCTCTTCCGTCACAACCTCAGTAGTACATGAGTTCACGGAATATTCGGCGGTGAATTTCATGGACGAAACGGACATCTCCCAAGACGGTCAGCATGTCGTGTTGATTGGAGGTGATAACTCGGGGGCGAGTCCGGAAAGTGTGTTCGACTATAATTTTGTCTCGAATCTCAAAGGACCGGTATATACGACACAATCGTGCACCGGTGACGTTAACAATACGAACAATAATTGCCTGCATAAACTAGTCCAAACTCCCGACAACAACGTGGCGATCGATTTTGCTAGCGATGGTGCCGGAGCGGAACAGGGGGTTCGGCTTTGGGACGGCACGAGTTCATTGTCGCATCTTCAAAACGGAACAAACCACATGGATACCGGTTATGACATGAATGGCAGTCCGGTATTCATAGAGGTGGGAAACCCTTCGACCGTTGCGGGCGAAACAAATCCTTGTCCGAGCGGATGGGGATTAGACGTTAGGCAAATTTATGATACGGGTTCGGCTGTGTGTTTGATCGACAATCAGCCCAGTTGGCACGTGGGGTATCGCGGGAATGCCACTCAACCTTGGGTGGGACTTTCATTCTTCGATCAGCGAACGGCCGGGCCCGAGGTCTTTGACAATTCTTCAGCATATAGCACGCCGAACTCGACCAACTGGCAATTGTATGAGGATGAGATCATGGTCGTGCGGGTCGATGCCAACAATAACCCTAACTATATATATCGCCTAGCAAGAGCGTATTCGCGGAGCGCGGAGGATTTCAACGCGCAACCGCATGCCGCTCTGAGTCGAGATGGAAAATATGTCGCGTTTGGCAGCAACATGGCATACGCGCATACTGGCTGTCCAGCAAACTTCCAAACCAGCACGAATTGCGCGGACGTTTACGTTATCAGGATCAAGTAACGTCACCGAGATC
>DATEGW010000020.1:0-20861 GCA_035279845.1 Candidatus Acidiferrales bacterium
CCTCCGCACCGCCATCGAACTGCAATCCCTCCGCAATGGCACTCCCGTTCGGATCGCAGGCTCCGTCGTCGTCCGTCAACGTCCTGGCACCGCGAAAGGCTTCGTCTTCCTCAGCATGGAAGACGAAACCGGCATAGCCAATGTCATCATCACGCCTCAACTGTTTCAGGAAAACCGTACCGTAATCGTCCACAATCAATTCCTTCTCATCGAGGGCACACTCCAAAATCAAGACAATGTCATCTCCGTAAAAGCAGCCGTGATTCAGCCGCTGCAAATCACTCAAGCAGAAACGGTCTCCCATGACTTCCACTAGCTATTCCGCCAAATACCATCGCTCGTCTGCCCGTCCCTCGACGCGTCCAAAACCAGCCGAACCGCATCAATATATAATGTCAATAACGCAATGACCCTCGCCTCTCCCCAAGTCGTCGCGCCTGACCTTGCCTGGATGCATCCGCTCGTCCGGGATTGGTTCGTGGGCCGCTTCGGCACGCCCACCGAGCCGCAATCGCAAGGCTGGCCGCATATCCTTGCCGGCAAGACCACGCTGATCTCGGCTCCCACAGGCTCCGGTAAAACTCTGGCCGCCTTCCTCGCTTGTATCGACCGCCTCGTCCGCAGCGCCGTCACCTGCCAGCTTGTCGACCGCACGGAAGTCATCTACGTCTCTCCCTTAAAAGCCCTCAGCAACGACATTCAGAAAAATCTCGAGCTTCCTCTCAGCGAAATCCAGCTGCTCGCCGGCGAACGCGGCATCTTGATGCCCGAAATTCGCGTCGCCGTCCGCACAGGCGATACGCCGATGTGGGAACGCCAGGCGATGTTGAAACAGCCGCCTCACATCCTGGTCACGACTCCTGAATCGCTTTACATTCTGCTCACCGCGCAAAAGAGCCGCGAAATCCTAAAAACAGTTGAAACGGTCATCGTCGACGAAATCCATGCCGTCGCTGACGACAAACGCGGCGCACACCTGGCGCTTTCTCTCGAGCGCCTCGAGCATCTCGCAAACACTCCCCCCGTTCGCATCGGTCTCTCCGCCACACAAAAGCCGCTCGAGCTTGTCGCTCAATTCCTCACGGGCAACGGTCGTACTGAGCCTGAGATAGTTCAAATCGGCCAGCGACGAACTCTCGATCTGGCCATCGAAGTTCCTGCCAGCGAGCTTGGTCCCGTCGCTTCCAACGAAATGTGGGGCGAAATCTACGACCGCATCGCGGATCTGGCCCGCCAGCATCGTTCCACACTGATTTTCGTCAACACGCGACGCCTTGCCGAACGCGTCGCACACCATCTCGGCGAGCGGATTGGCAAAGACGCCGTTGCCGCGCACCACGGAAGCCTTTCGCGCAAATTGCGTCTCGCCGCCGAGAAAAAGTTAAAGGCCGGCGAAGTCCGCGCCCTCGTTGCCACCGCGTCTCTCGAATTGGGCATCGACATCGGTTCGGTCGATCTCGTCTGCGTCATCAGTTCGCCGCGCGCGATCTCGGTCGCCTTGCAACGCATCGGTCGCGCCGGACACTGGCGTGGTGCCATCCCCAAAGGCCGCATCTTTGCCACCACTCGCGATGAACTCCTCGAATGCGCTGCGTTAGTCCGCGCCATCCGCCAAGGCGACCTCGACATCCTCTCCATTCCCGAATCTCCGCTCGACATCCTCGCCCAGCAGATCGTCGCCAGTTGCGCAGCCGAGGACTGGAGCGAAGAAGATCTCTTCCACCTTGTCCGTCGCGCATATCCTTATCGCAATCTCACTCGCGTGGATTTCGACGCGATCGTCGAAATGCTCTCCGAAGGCATCGCTGCCCGCCGCGGTCGCTTCGGCGCCTACCTCCATCGTGATCGCGTCAACGGAGTGTTGCGTGCCCGCCGCGGTGCTCGCCTTGCCGCGATCACCAGTGGCGGCGCCATTCCCGAAAACTCGCTCTACAGTGTCGTTGCCCAACCCGAAGGCGCCGTCGTCGGCACAGTCGACGAAGACTTCGCAGTCGAAAGCCTGGCTGGCGACATCATGCTCCTCGGCAACACATCCTGGCGCATCCGCCGCGTCGAATCAGGCCGCGTCCTCGTCGAAGACGCCCAAGGCGCACCGCCCAACGTTCCTTTCTGGCGCGGCGAAGCTCCCGGCCGCACCGCCGAGCTCTCCCAACACGTCTCCGCTCTCCGCGAAAAACTAAACGCGCTTCTCCCCACCGCAAAACCGCAATCGGTAGAGAAGTCCACGCCCCTAGGCGATCCACGCCCGCCTGCACTCCTTATCTCCGCAACCACAGAGGCAAGTGCACAACGATCAGCTCCTATTGGTTCCGGCATAGGAGCGGAGGAATCGCTCAATGCGGGCAAAGCGTCAGCCATTACGCCAGAGCTAAGCGCCGTAGGCGCGGCACAACTTAGCCCAGCGCGTGAGCGCTGGGTAGGCGCGGTGAAAGAAAGGAGCCCCGTAGGGGCGGCACAAGCCGACGCCCCGCGCAGCGCGATTCCAAACCAAAATCCCGAAATCGCGACTGCAATCGCCTGGCTGAAAGACGAATGCTGCGTCGACCAATCTGCCGCCGAGCAACTCATCGAATACATCCTCGCCGGCCGCGCGGTTCTCGGCGCGGTACCGATGGACAAAACAATCGTCGCCGAGCGCTTCTTTGACGAAAGCGGCGGCATGCAGCTTGTTATCCACGCACCATTCGGCGCTCGCATCAATAAAGCCTGGGGCCTCGCCCTCCGCAAACGCTTCTGCCGCTCATTTAATTTCGAACTCCAAGCCGCCGCCACCGACAACGGTCTCAACATCTCTCTCGCCGAACAGCACAGCTTCCCGCTCGCTGACGTTTTCAATTTCCTCAGCGTCGCCTCCGTCCAACATGTGCTCGAGCAAGCCTCGCTCGCCTCGCCGCTGTTCACCGCCCGCTGGCGATGGGACGCCGGCCGTTCTCTCGCCCTTCTCCGCTTCCGCGGTGGCAAACGCGTAGCACCAAACATTCAGCGCATGCTCGGTGATGATCTTCTCGCTGCAGTTTTTCCCGAGTCGCTCGCCTGCCCGGAAAATCTCGAAGGCGAAATCGAAATTCCCAATCACCCGCTCATCCGCGAAGTCATGAAAGACGTTCTCACCGAAGCGATGGACATCGATGGCCTTCGTGAAATCCTCGGCAAAATTGCCACAGGCGAAATCAAATGCCTCGCCGTCGATACGCCGATCCCATCGCAGTTCTCTCACGAAATTCTCAACGCAAATCCTTACGCCTATCTCGACGACGCTCCCCTCGAAGAGCGCCGCGCGCGCGCCGTAGAGATGCGCCGCATGTTGCCGGAGACGGTCCTCTCCGAAGTCGGCCGCCTAGATCCCGCAGCCATCGCCGAAGTCCGCGCCGACGCCTGGCCAGACGTTCGCGATGCAGAAGAGCTTCACGACGCCTTGCTCACGCTCGTCGTTTTTCCAGTACCAAAACCGCTATCGGACAATGACGGCGCGCAGCCGAACAAAGGCCATCTCCAGGTCGCGTTGACCGGATCATCCCGAAATTGGTCCGCATTCTTCGAAGAACTCGCAGCAAATCGCCGTGCCGCCCGAGCCACGGCAAATGGCACAACCTATTGGATCGTCGCCGAGCGCGCCCAAAGCTTCACCCAGCTTTTTCCCGGCGCGAGCTTCGAAACGCCACTGCCGCAAATCGAATCAGTATCGTCCTCGATCGAAGACGCGCTCCTCTCGGCAATCACCGGCTGGATGTTCCACGCAGGCCCCGTCACCGCGCGCGAACTTTCCGAAACTCTGCATTTGCCCCAGCCCGCAATCGATCGCGCGCTTCTTCGCCTCGAAGCGAGCGGCACAATTCTTCGCGGCCAATTCACCGGCGCCGCCGCCGAAATCGAATGGTGCGAGCGCCGTCTTCTCGCGCGCATTCATCGCCTCACGATCGGCAGCCTGCGCAAACAGATTCAGCCCGTCACGCCCGCGCAATTCATGCGCTGGCTTTTGCGTTGGCAACACGTTGCACCCGCTTCGCAGCTCATCGGCGAACGCGGCACGCTCGAAGTCTTGCAGCAGCTCCAGGGCTTCGAAGCCCCCGCGAATTCCTGGGAACGCCAGATTCTCTCTCGCCGCATTTCCGGCTACGATCCGAAAATTCTCGATCAACTCTGTCTCACGGGCGCCGTGGGATGGGGCCGGCTTTCTCCGCATCCCGCAACTCTCGAAGCAGTCACGTCCCAAGGTCGCCGAGTCATCCCCACCAGCGTCGCGCCCATCACATTTTTTGTTCGTGAGGATTCCGATTGGATGCTTCCGCGCCGCGATCCCGAAAATCAGTCGCAGGGTCTCAGTCGCATCGCGCAAGACGTGCTTTCGTTTCTCCGGCAACGCGGCGCATCATTCTTCGCGGACATCGTGCGCGGCAGCGGCAAGCTCAAATCCGAAGTGGAAACGGGCCTCTGGGAGTTAGTCGCCGCCGGAATGATCACCGCCGATGGCTTCGATAATCTCCGCTCGCTCATCGATCCCAAGCGACGCTCTGGCCACGGCTCCGGCAAGACGGCGCGCCCGCGCGACAGCGCCGGCCGCTGGTCCCTTCTGCACGCCGGCGAACCCGCCGAGCATGCGAACGCAATCGAATCCACCTGCTGGATGCTGTTGCGTCGCTATGGCGTCGTCTTCCGCGAAGTACTGGCGCGCGAAAGCATCCTGCCGCGTTGGCGGGAACTCCTCGTCACATTCCGTCGCTTGGAAGATCGCGGCGAAATTCGCGGTGGCCGTTTCGTCAGCGGCTTTCTCGGCGAACAGTTTTCGCTGCCACTCGCGCTCGAATCGCTTCGCGCATTCCGCACCGTTCAGTCCGAAGGCGAAACGATCGTTCTTTCCGCCGCTGATCCGCTGAACTTTGTCGGCATTCTCGTCCCCGGCGAGCGCGTCGCAGCGAATTCCTCCAAGTTCGTCGCCTTCCGCGACGGCGCCGCCATTCCCGCCCCCGAACGCCCCTCAGTAATTCCCATCGCCGCTTCTCGCTAACAATCGGCTCAGAAGGTTTAAATGGAGAGCCGCGGCCTTCCGCGCGGCACTCTTTCTGGGAACGCCGCTCTCCTGATCGGCTCTTCTGAGCGGTCGACGGCCCGGCAGGAAAGTTTTGCCCATGCAACGCATCTCAATCGCGCGTGTTTGTCCTTTGCCTCCTCAACTCCTTATGACCTCCTCCATCTCCTATCCGCCGAAGCGCAAAAAATTATCTTGCGCAAATGCATCCGCCTGTAGTAGAAAAACACACAGATGTAGTAGGAGGACGCCGTTGGCGAAAACCAGACTCACTCCGCTGGAATTTCAAATCATGACCACGCTATGGGAGAGCGGCAAGGCCTCCATCCGCGAAATCCAGGAAGCCTTCCCCGAAGACGATCGCCCTGCCTACACCACCGTGCAGACCACAATCTACCGCATGGAAGACAAAAACATCGTCCGCCGCGTGCGCAAGGTTGGAAACTTCCACATCTTCGAGCCCGCTGTCTCGCGCAACGCAGCGCAAGGCCGCCTCATTGACGATCTTCTCTCTCTATTCGGAGGACGTACCCAGCCCGTCATGGCTCACCTGGTCGAATCGGGCAAGCTCACGCTAGATGACGTGAAAGAAGCCGAAAAAGCCCTCCGCAAGCTCTCCAAAAAGGAGGCCAAATGCTAACCGCTCTCGTCCACATCGCGCCTGCGCTGGAAAATCATCTCTGGCAATCGACGGCATTCGCAGCCCTCGCATGGTTACTCGCCTTCGCGCTGCGAAAAAATCAGGCGCGCACGCGTTACTGGATCTGGTTCGCCGCTTCCATGAAATTCCTGCTGCCCTTTTCGCTCTTGTTTGCGATGGGTAGCTATCTGCGGCCGGTTCACGTGGTTGTGGTCGCGCCGGCACCCGTTTCCGCGGCCGTGCGGCAAATCGCGCAACCGTTTTCCGATTATGCTCCCGTCAGCGTCTTTTCCGCTCCCGTTGACGCGCATGATAGCGATATTCCGCTCGCATTCGCGCTGATCTGGGCGTGCGGCGTTCTTGTCGTTTCCGTTTCATGGTGGCGCAAATGGATGCGCGTGCGCAAAGCCTGTGGCACAGCCACTCCCGGTAGCACAGCCATTCTTGGCTGTGTGCATTCAAATATCCCCATAAAATTCTCGGACTCGTTGCTTGAGCCGGGCGTCTTCGGCATTTTTCGTCCAGTCCTGATGCTTCCTGCGGGAATCGCTGACCGCCTCACACCCGCGCAAATGAACGCAATCCTCGCGCACGAAATGTCCCACATTCGTCGCCGCGATAATCTCACCGCCGCGCTTCACATGCTTGTCGCAGCCGCCTTCTGGTTCCATCCGATCGTCTGGTGGATTGGCGCGCGCCTCGTCGAAGAACGTGAAAACGCCTGCGACGAAGAAGTGCTGCGGCTCGGCGAACCCGAAACCTATGCCGAAGGCATCCTCGAAGTCTGCAAGTTCTATACGGAATCTCCAGTCGTTTGCGTCTCAGGCGTAAGTGGTGCCGACCTGAAAAAGCGCATCGTCCGCATCATGGCTCCGCACTTTGCCGAAAGGCTCACCATCAGAGCAAAACTCCTGCTCGCCTCGGTAGCGATTGCAGCGATTGCTGTGCCGCTGGCATACGGCGCGATTGCCGCGCCACGCAACGCCGTTTTTAAACGCGTTAGCATGCTCTATTTGCGTCAAGGAGGACCAGCGTACGGCGGCGACTCGCTGCACAGCTCCGCGCCGGATGACGACGGCAAGCCTTTGCCGTCGTTCGAAGTGGCATCGATCAAGCCAGGTGATCCATCGGAGAGAGGCCGCGGCTTTGGGAGTCCAGACCCGAGCCAGTTTCGGGTGATCAACATGACCGCGAGGGGAATGGTTGAATTCGTTTACGGCCTTAAGGACTTTCAGTTGATAGGTGGCCCCGATTGGGCCAAGTCGAAGATCTATACCATCAATGCCAAAGTGGAAGATTCGATTGCGAAAAGCATGCAAGGCATGTCTCGCCAGGAGCGGCAGCGGCAGCAGCGGATGATGCTACATTCACTGCTCATAGAGCGTTTCAAGCTCCGCACCACTCACACGACACAAATTGCGCCGGAATATGCTCTGGTCGTGGCGAAAGGTGGACCGAAATTGACGCCGACCACATGGGTGGCGCCGGCGCCGGGTGCTCCCGGTACGCAAGCAGTGCCCGGCAAAGGAACGCATCTTCTGCTCAACAACGGCAGCATCAGTGCCATCAATCAACCGGTCAGCGGTTTAGCTGACCTGCTGGCCTTCATGCCTGAGATCGAAGGTCACTTGGTCGTCGACCACACCGGAATTACGGGAAATTACGACTACAACGTGAAATTTTCGTCCCAGGCGCTGGATCGGAAGTTCGCGCAGGAAGCTGGCGCGCCGCCACCGGCAGAAGTGGACGATTCTGGACCATCGATTTTCACGGCGCTTGAAGAGCAACTCGGTTTGAAACTCGAAATGACCAAAGGCCCGGTCGATATCTACACAATCGAGCACATCGAGGAGCCGTCCGAAAATTAGCAGTTTAAGGGGCAGCTGAAATTTTTGCCGTAGACAATGTGATCACGTGAAGCACAACACCAAATGAATCGATTACCCAACCTGACAGCATCCAACAGGGCCCTAACGGTGGTCCTATTCTGCGCATTTTGTGGGGCCGCATTCGCGTTTCCAAATCTCGGTCAATCCGCAGCCCAATCGAACGCGCAAACCCTCGCTGCTCCGCCGCGCTCATTCGAAGTCGCCTCAATCAAAAAACACCCGCCAGATAACGGATTAACCAAGCGCGGTGTGGGCATTCCGGATAGTCCGGACGTCGGCCAATTCCGCGCGCCGTCCGTGACGGCTAAAGCATTGATCGCTGCCGCATACGATGTAAAAGAATTTCAGATCTCCGGTGGCCCCGGCTGGATCGGTTCAGAGCTTTGGGATATCGATGCGAAGGTGGAAGACTCGCTTGCCGCTCAGTTGGAAAAACTTCCACGCCGGCAGCAAGAGGCTCAAAGGGCGCTCATGCTGCGGTCACTGCTTGCCGATCGATTCAAGCTGCAAGTCATGCGCTCTTCAAAACAAGCGACTGTTCTAGCTCTCGTCCTTGCGAAGGGCGGGCCCAAACTTAAGAATGTTTCGCCGCTCGATCCGAACGCTCCTCGCCCATCCACGCCGTACCTTGCCCAAACTCCACGAGGCACCCGTCGCGAGGTTCCACCTGGTGCGGCCCTGATGATGATGAATCTCGGCCGCGCAACTATGACCGCCAATGCACAGCCGATTAGTGCGCTTGTCGACATGCTTTCCACGCACCTCGGTAAGCCGGTTATCGATCGGACGGGCCTCAAGGGTACATACCAGTTCGCGCTGCAATTCGCGCCACAAGGCGGTGCTGGCCCCGATGGCATGCCGCTTCCACCCGGTCCTCCGCCGGACCCGGGCGTGCCATCGCTTTTCACCGCACTGCAGGAGCAGCTTGGTCTGAAACTCGAATCAACGAAAGGCCCAATCGAGATAATCACAATCGACCACATCGAGGAGCCATCGGAAAACTAATGGGAAATGCCTTTGACGTGAAAAGAAGCGAGAGCACCGTAGGCGCGGTACAAACGTCTCATCGAACGTACAACGGGGCACTGATTCTTTCACGCATAGGTTTGGAAACAAAACGGCAGGCTTCGGTGTCTCACTCGAAGATCCCGCGGCCGTCGAATGCGGAACGAAGCGCACCGGGCAAAGAGGCGAGGTCGACATCATGAAACGAACGAATCGCGATTCCAAATCCACTCCATTCATTAAGCTCAGGACGGTTCTTCTGTTCTCCGCCGCCTTTTGCACCGCGTCGGCTCTGCCGGTCCTTAATGTCCGTTCAAGCGCAGCGCAGGTCACAGCCGCGAACGGCCAAGCAACTGAATCGCCGGCCACGCAAACATCAGATGCCCCGACGCCTTCCTTCGAAGTCGCCTCCATCAAAAAGCATCCGCCCGAAGGTGGCCGCGGCATGCGTGTCAGCATGGGCGGACCCGACGTCAGCCGATTCCGCGCCTCCAACGTGACGGCGAAAATGCTCATCGCCACGGCCTACCGCGTGAAAGAATTTCAAATTTCAGGCGGCCCTGACTGGATCAATTCAGAACGTTGGGACATTGACGCGAAAGTCGAGGACTCGCTCGTTCCCGAACTGCAAAAGCTGCCGCGCCAACAGCAGGAAGTGCAGCAGGCTCTCATGCTCCGCCCCCTTCTTGCCGATCGATTCAAACTGCAAGTCACGCGCTCAACGAAAGAAGGAAACGTCCTCGCGCTGGTCGTTGCCAAGGGTGGTCCGAAGCTGAAAGAAGTTCCGCCTCCCGATCCGCATGCCGCTCCGGTGCCTCCTGCCTCTGCTCCGCCGGAGCGCGGCGGTTCACCTCCGATGCCTCCGCCGGGTGGAACCATGATGATGATGAACGGCAGCGCAGGCGTTGCGACTCTCAGCTCCAACGCCGTCCAGATCTCAAATCTCGTGAACACGCTGTCGATGCAGGTTGGCCAGCAGGTCGTCGACCAAACCGGCCTGAAGGGCACTTACCAATTCACGTTGCAATTCGCTCCGCAAATGGGTTTGGGAGGTATGCCGCCTCCGCCAGGAGCCGAAGCCTCGTCCAATTCGGATGAACCTTCGATCTTCACCGCGCTTCAGGAGCAACTCGGTCTCAAACTCGAATCGACAAAAGGCCAAATCGACACGATCACAATCGACCGCATTGAGGAGCCATCGGAGAACTGATAACTGCGGTGTTTAAAGCAACCCGGCGTAACGGCGCGGCAACCAAAGCATCGTTACCGTCGGGGGTAACTCTTATAATAATTGAACCTTCGTAGCCATAATACGAAGGCATACCATCGTCACATTGAATCGCAAAATAAGAAGGCCACGATACGAATCGGGTCGGGGACGGAATTAAAGGGAATATGAAACGAAAACGGGATCTTCGAAGAACTTGCCACGCAATGCTCTGTCTCTTTTCCCTCGTGCTATGGATGTTTAGCCCGGCCGCATTCGCCGCACCCGCATACCACGGTCAGGTCACATTCAACGGCGTCCCCGTTCCCGGCGCGACGGTCACCGCTACACAAGCCGACAAAAAAGAAGTGTCGATCACCGACCAGCAAGGCACATATGTTTTCTCGGACATCACCGATGGCGCTTGGAAGTTTCAGGTCGAAATGCAGGGTTTCGAGACGCTCACTCAGGATGTCACCGTTTCTACCGCCGCCGCAGGCCCTACGTTGGAACTGAAGCTCCTGTCGCTCGCTGATATCACTCATGGTGTGCCGCCGATCCAGGCCGAGAACGAGCTTTCCGCATCAAAAGCAGCCTCGAGCAATAATTCAGCGGCTCCGCCAAACACCGCCACCCTCGTCGCGCCCGAGGCTCCGGAATCGGCTTCCAACGCGAATGCGCCAAAGCCGCCCGCTAACGCCAAAAATAACGCAGCGAGCGCGAGCAACACTCCGCCTCCCGCCGCTCCACCCGAACAACCCGGCGATTCGAATTCCGGCAGCACCCAGGCTTCTAGCGACTTACAACAGAGCGCGGCCACCGGCTTGGTCGTCAACGGCAGCGTGAACAACGGCGCAGCATCGCCGTTCTCGCAGGCGGCTTCGTTCGGAAACAATCGCCGCGGCCCCGGCCTCTTTTACAACGGCAACGCTGGCGTGAATTTCGATACCTCCGCATGGGACGCCCGCAATTTTTCTCCCGGCGGGCTCGGCGGCCCAAAGCCCTCCTACAACCAGCTCTCGTTCCTCGCCAATATTGGCGGACCGATTGGCATTCCGCGCCACTATTTTACAAACTCAAATTTCGTCCTGAACTATCAGCACGGTGCCAACGACTCAGCCTCAGCTGTTACGGGCCTCGTACCCACGCTCTTCGAGCGGGGCGGCAATTTTTCGCAAAGCGTCAACTCTCTCGGCCAGCCCGTCGTCGTCTACAATCCCGCCACAAATCTCCCATACGCGAGCAATGCTGTCCCGATCAGCGCGCAAGGTCAGGCATTGCTCCAGCAATATCCGATGCCCAACGTCTCTAACGTTCCCGGCATCAATTACGAAGCCTCAGGCCTTACAAACCAGCATTTTGACGCATTGCAAAGTCGCCTATCCAAGTACAAAAACCGCAATCAGTTCTTCGGAAATTTCGATTACCAGCATCAGGCGAGCCAGAACGACGCCAACATTTTCGGCTATCAGAACGGATCGAACTCTCAAGGTATCGATGGCGCCGTAAGTTGGCAGCACGTTTATCGTCCAGGCGGGCTCGGTTATCTCACCACCAATTTCAAATACGAATTCAATCGCCTGGCCAGCAGCCAGAATCCGTTCTTCGCATTTCGCACCGACGTCTCAGGCGACGCCGGCATCCAGGGCAACGACCAGTCGCCCGCCTATTGGGGTCCTCCGAATCTCGGCTTTACCTCAGTTGCTGGGCTCTCATTGCCCGAATACGCGCATAACGCCAATAACACTCAGACGTTCACCTATTCCAGCCTGTGGTATCGCGGCAAACACTCCTTACAATTCGGTGTAGACGTCGCGCGCCTCCAGTTCAATGCCAACACACAGCAAAACGGCCGCGGCATCTTTTCCTTCACCGGCGCAGCCACGCAACAGCTCGATGCCAACGGCAATCCGGTCCCGGGCACCGGCTCCGACCTCGCCGACTTCCTCATCGGCGTCCCTGACGGCGCCGAAATCGCCTTCGGTAACGCCGACAAATATCTTCGCGGCTGGCGTTACGACGCCTATGTCACCGATGACTGGCGGATGAAAGCCGGATTCACCATCAATGCCGGTCTGCGCTGGGAGTTCGCCACACCGCTCACGGAATTGGGCAATCGCCTCGCGAATCTTGACGTAGCCCCGAATTTCAGCATGGCCGCTCCGGTTGTCGCTGCCACTCCCACCGGCCCGATCACCAGCCAAAAATATCCCAATTCGCTTTTGCATTCTGATTTTCGCGGCGTCGAGCCTCGCGTCGCGATTGCCTGGCGTCCGCGTTCCAATTCGCCTCTCATCGTCCGCGCTGGCTACGGAATCTATGACATCACCTCCGTCTATCAGGTCATAGCCATGCAAATGGCCCAGCAGCCTCCCTTTTCAAAGAGCTTCAACCTTGCGAATAGCGCCGCCACTCCTCTCACGCTCGCTGGCGCCTTCAACACATCCTCCAGCGCAACGGCCCTGCCCACATTTGGCGTCGATCCCAATTTCCGCATAGGCTACGCGCAAGTCTGGAACGCTTCCGTTCAGCAGGATATTCCCGGCTCCATGGTCTTGACCGCCACTTACACCGGCACGCGCGGCTCGCATCTGATGCAGGAGTTCATGCCCAACATGTACCCGGTCGGCTCTCCGCTCGCCTGCCCGTCGTGCCCAGCGGGCTTCGTCTATCTCACTTCGAACGCCTTTCTGAATCGCGAAGCCGCGCGAATCCAACTTCGCCGCCGCCTCCGCAACGGCCTCACCGCCACACTCGAATACAGCTACGCAAAAGCCACCGACGACGCCAGCGCCTTCAGCGGCTCCGCGATCGCTTCCGGCGGCTCGAGCGTCTCCACCGTGCAAAGCAGCGGAGGCGGCGGATCCGCCTCCATCGCCCAGAATTGGCAAAATCTTCGCGCCGAAATGAGCCGCTCGGCCTTCGATCAACGCCACTTGATCACTTTCACCGGCCAATACACCACAGGCGAAGGCCTCCACGCGGGCGCGCTCATGAGTGGCTGGAAGGGCACCGTCTTCAAGGACTGGACCTTCCTCACGTCTCTCACTTTCGGCAGCGGATTGCCTCTCACTCCCATCTACCAAAGCAGCGCCACGGCCATTGGCGCGCCCTGGATCATTCGCCCGGACGTAACCGGCGCATCCATTACCGCCGCGCCCGCAGGCAAGAATCTCAACGCCGCCGCCTTCGCAGCGCCTGCTGCTGGCGATTTCGGCGACGCCGCCCGTTATTCGATCACCGGTCCGCGCCAGTTTTCTCTCGATGCCTCCATAAGCCGCACCTTCCGCATCAACACCCGCATGGACGCCACCTGGGAAACGCGCGCCACAAATGTCCTCAACACTGTCACCGATTCCACGTGGAACACTAACTGGAATAGCCCCGCCTTCGGCACCGTCGCCGGCTGGAACGGGATGCGCAAGCTTTCGACTACAATTCGGGTGAGGTTCTAATATGCGCCGCCTTCTCTCAATCAGCCTCTTAGCCATCAGCGCCTTTGTCGTCGCCGCGCAGCAGCCTCAAGCACCGCCTTCTGACGCGCACCAATCCGCCTCCACCATCCGCGTCCAAACCGAAGTCGTCATCGAAGAAGTCACCGTAAAAGACAAAGCCGGTAACCCGATCCCCAATCTCAAATCCAGCGACTTCGTCCTCACCGAAGACGGCGTCCCGCAAACGATCAGCTTCGTCGAGTATCAGGAAATTGCGCCGCTCGCCAACGCGCCTCAGGCGCCTCCTGTCGCCACCACCGCGGTTCCCACGGCTGCGCCCGTCACCTCATTCCAAATCGCACCCGAGGCTCCCGGCGACACGAAGTACCACAATCATCGCCTCGTCGCTCTCTACTTTGACCGCTCCACGATGGGCCCTCCTGATCAACTTCGCGCCCTCCAAGCCGCGCTCGACTTCATCAATAAGCAAATGGACCCGTCCGTCATGATGGCCGTCATGACCTATGACGGCACCGCCGTCCGCGTTATTCAGGATTTCACCGGCGACCGCGCGCAAGTCATCGCCGCCGTAAACAAACTCATCGCCGCCCTCAGCGAAGGCCTCGACGAATCTTCCAATGACGACAGTGCCGCCGACACCGGTTCCTCGTTCGGACAAGACGACGCCGAATTTAACCTCTTCAACACCGATCGCCAGCTCGCAGCGCTCGAAACCGCCGTAAAAATGCTTGGCGCCATCAACGAACAAAAGGCACTCGTCTACTTCGCCAGCGGCCTGCGTCTCAACGGCATCGATAATCAGGCGCAACTCGTCGCCACCGAAAACGCGGCCTTGCGCTCCAACGTCATGCTCTACCCGGTTGACGCCCGCGGCCTCGTCGCCCTGGCTCCCGAAGGTGACGCCTCTCAGGGCTCCAACGGCGGCATCGGCATGTTCACTGGCTCCACCATGCACGCCGTCGCCGATCGCTTCCAACAATCGCAAGACACGCTCTACGCCATCGCCAAAGACACCGGCGGCAAAGCCTTCCTCGATTCCAACGATCTCGCGCTCGGCATCAGGCAAGCCGCAAACTCAATCACCAGCTACTACGAAATCGGCTACTATCCCACGCGCACCGTCAAAGACGGCCGCTTCCGCCGCGTCAAAGTCTCTCTCCGTGCCGGCATCGACGGCGAACTCGCCTATCGCCAGGGCTACTACGCCGATAAGGAATTCGCCAAGTTCAACGCCACAGACAAAGAGCGCCAGCTCGAAGACGCGCTCATGCTCGATAATCCCGTCACAGACATCAATCTCGCCATGGAAGTGAACTACTTCCAGCTCAACAGCGCCGAATACTTCGTCTCTGTCGACGTAAAAATCCCCGGCCGAGAACTCGCCCTCGCGAAAAAAGGCGGTGCCCAGGAAACTCTCATGGACACAATCGGCGAAGTAAAAGACGACTTCGGCAATACGATCCAAAACCTGCGCGACAAACTGAATATCAAAATGGATCAGGAAACCGCCGCGCAGCTCGCCACGCATCCCATCGAATACCACACAGGCTTTACGCTCTTGCCCGGCAAATACTCGATCAAATATCTAGTCCGGGATAATGAAACCGGCCGCATCGGCACATACCAATTGCCGTTCAACATTCCCAATCTGAATAAGCAATTGACCCAAGTTCCGATCAGTTCCGTTGTCCTGAGCGGCCAGCGCGAAGCCGTTACGGACGCTATTTACAATGTAAAGCAGAAAATTGACTCCACCACCGTCGATCCCCTCGTCTTGGATGGCGAAAAACTCATCCCCAGTGTCACGCGTGTCTTCAGCAAAGCTCGTGACCTATACGTTTACGTGCAGGCCTACGAACACACCGATCCCACGCCGGTTCCGATCGTTGCTTATGTGGGTTTGTATCAGGGCCAAACCAAGGTGTTCCAGAGCGCGCCGCTCGCTGTCATCGAGCAGACGCAAAACCGCGCCAAAGCCGTCCCCATCCGCTTCGATGTGCCGCTCGATAAAATCGCCCCGGGTGCTTACGACTGCCAGGTCACCGTTCTCGATCCCTCAGCCCAGAAAGCCGCATTTTGGCAGGGCCGCGTCGTCGTCATCCCGTAACGCGGAGCTCCAATCGCCGAACGCATGGTTTTCGCATGGGATCCTTCTGTTGAATTGCCGTAGCGGCCGCCCTTTGAGCGGGCGCTTTTGTTCTACTCGCGTTATTCGTTCGAAAACGGTTGCTAAATCTCGCCACTCGCCACTAGCTACTAGCCACTTTCTTTTGATTCCCAAAGCGCTTTTGCGTCTCGTCCACCGTTGCAGCCGCAATAGTTTTTGCCTTGGGATTTGCTTTTGTAGCGGCCGCCTTTTGCGCGGGCGCCTTTGCCTTACCCTGGAATCTGCTTTTGAATTTGATTTGGCTTTCCTGGAGGCCGACCAATAGAGACGTAAGGCAAAAGCAAAAGCTGCGCGACTAAACTGCTGCGAGGATCGTTCCAAATTGCCAATTCGCAAAACACAACCGAAGCTCAGCCGGAGGCCGCGAAAAAGAAGGTGTTCCTCTGTCTAAAACAAACCAAAAACCTCACCCCACATCCGCCGCAATCCGCGGAATCACAGCCCGCAATAGCGACACAAACTCCGCCCGCACGCGATCCCCGGTTTCGATCACCTCTGCGTGATTAATCTCCCGGTCCACAATTCCCGCAGCCATGTTTGTCACGCACGAAATTCCCAGCACGCGAATTCCCATGTGCCGTGCGGCAATTACGCTCGGCACCGTCGACATCCCCACCAGATCCGCCCCAATCGTTTTCAGAAAACGAATCTCCGCCGGCGTTTCATAACTCGGCCCGCACAACGCCGCGTAGACGCCTTCATGCAGCTCGATTCCAAGCCGCTTTGCTTCTTCAGCCGCAATCTCGCGATACGGCTTGTAGTAGGCCTGTGTCATATCCGGAAAGCGCGGTCCGAACCTCTCATCGTTCGGCCCCATCAATGGATTCGTTCCTTGCAAATTGATGTGATCGCGAATTGCCACCAGCACGCCTTGCCCATAATCGACGTTCACCGCTCCCGCGGCATTCGTCACGATCGCCGCTTTGATCCCCATCTGAAAAAAAACGCGCATCGGAAACGTAATTTCTTGCGCCGAATACCCCTCATATAAATGGACGCGCCCCACCATCACCGCCAGCGGCACGTCGCCGTGCTTCCCGATCACGAGCGTGCCTTCATGGCCTTGCACCGTCGAGCGCGGAAATGCAGGGATTTTTCCATAGGGAATCCGCGTCCCGTTCGTCAGCCCGTCCGCTAGCCCGCCAAGTCCCGAACCAAGCACCAGCGCCACTCGCGGACGCAGCTTCGTCTTCGAAAGCACAAATTTCGCAGCGCGTTTCGCCAGATCGAAATCTCTCAATCGCGCCCCTGCGCGGTTGGAAGCCGTCATTTCAGCATTACCCCCACCAGTGATGCGGACATCAGGTTCGCCATCGTTCCCGCCAGCATCGCACGCACGCCCAGTTTCGCCAGTTCGGATTTTTTATTCGGTGCAAGCGCGCCGATTCCGCCGATTTGAATTCCGATCGAACTGAAATTCGCGAATCCGCATAATGCAAACGTCGCAATCGTAAACGACCGAGGATCGAGTGCGGCTGCCATTGGCCCGAGCCGCTGAAACGCCACCAGCTCGTTCGTCACCATGCGCACCCCGAGCAGATTCCCGATTGTGTGGCAGTCTTTCCATGGCACCCCGATTACCCATGCGATAGGCGAAAAAATCCACCCGAACACCTGTTCGATGCTCGAAGGAAACCATCCCACCCAGTGGTGCACGATGCTGAAGCATCCGTCCACCAGATAAATCAGCGCGATAAACGAGATCAGCATCGCAGCCACGTTCAACGCCAGATGCAATCCGTCGATCGTTCCGCGCGAGATCGCGCCCAGTGCGTTCGCGTCCCGTTCCATCTGCGCCATTTCAACTTTTCCTGCCGTCAGCGGTTTTCCTGTTTCCGGCACCAGAATTTTGGAAATAAGAATTGTTCCCGGGGCCGTCATGATCACCGCCGCCAGCAGATGTTCTGCCTTGATTCCGTAAAGGATGTAGGCCGCCATCATTCCGCCGGAAACGTGTGCCATTCCGCTCGTCATGATCGTCATCAATTCCGATTGCGTCACATCCGGCAGGAAAGGACGAATAGAAAGTGGCGCTTCTGTCTGCCCCATGAAAATGCTCGCGGCCACGTTCAATGATTCCGCGCCGCTCGCGCCCATCAGCGAGCTCATCACGCGCGCCGAGGCCTTCACAATCACCTGCATCACGCCAAAGTGATAGAGCAGCGCAAAAAATGCCGCGATGAAAATGATCGTAGGCAGCGCCTGGAACGCGAAAAAGAAACCCATCGGCGAGCCCTTCTGCCCTAGGCTCCCGAATACAAACGTCGAACCGTAAAACGCGAAGTCCAGCAGCCAGTTTGCCGCGGCCCCAAGCCTTTGAAAAATGTACTGCCCGTATGCCCACTTGATCACAAGGAAGGCGAACACGATCTGTAGCCCTAGTCCCCAGGCCACCGTCTTGTACCGAATAGCGCGCCGGTCCGTCGAAAAGATCCATCCAAAGGCGAGCATGGTCAGGACGCCGAGAAGGCCCACGAATCGGTGCATGCCACGCTCCTTTTAGGTACGGCTCTCCCAGCGCCTGCCGGCTCATACGCCGGCCCGGTGCTTACATCAGACAGTCTTCGGTCAACTTGATCGGGCAAACGCCCGGAGGAGGAAAGCCATTATGCAATACCTTTAGAATTCCAGCGAGCGGTGAATTTGCATGCTTGCTTTACCGCGCAGCTAAAGAGAGGCCTTATGGCAGAAGGTCTTACGAGTAGGGTACAACAGGAATCGCTCGGGCACGTCGCCCCAAACAACTAACGTTCGTCGCCACGTTTGCAGTGTCCAACCAACCGAAAAGTCTCCTCCTGAGGCTCGTTTGTGAAAGCGGCGAACCGAAGGTCATCTCTTAGTTTTCTTCCTCTGCACTTCCATCAAAAATTTCAGTAAACCAAGGTCATCTATAAACCAACCAGCGCTGTAAGCGCGGCACAACTTAGCCCAGCGCGTGAGCGCTGGGGAAGCGAAGCAACACGCAGAGCACCGTAGGTGCGACACAGGCCTTAATCATCGCTTCATGCTGCACCAGCCTGTTCCCGGTCGCCCTTGCCATTCTTCAAAAACTTTCTTTGCGCTCTCGTCTCTGATCGAGATTAACGCGCCCTGGAAACGCTAGCCTCAAACTCCCTAAACCGCCTCTCCAATTCCCACTGCTCCCGCGCCTTCTCACTCTGCTTAAGAAAATCCCCGCACCGCGTCGAAGGTTTATTCGCTCCCAATGCATCTTTCGCGCACGCGGGTGCAGTGTGCCCGAAATCGTCCGGTTTATCCCAAAGACTTTCTCCCGGCAAAAACGTGTGCTCTACGCTGTCGCGCACCATCTGTTTCAAATCGCTATAGTGCAAATCGTAGGTTTCGACTGCCCGCACATATTCATGCGTCAGATTGATTCTCGAGACTCCTTCGTCATCGGTCGAAAGCGCCACCGGCACGCCATACGCGCGATAAATCGGAAACGGATGGTCTTTACCGCTCACTCCGAGAATCACGTCATTGCTCGTTAAATTGATCTCCACCATCACGTGATTCTTTGCCATCTCGGCGAGCAAATCGTAAGGTCGATCCTCATACATCACGTCCACTCCATGACCGATCCGCTCCGCATGCGCCACCTCGACCGCTTCGCGAATGTGGCAGCACAATCCTTCGTAAGTCACGAGCCCCGGCGCAAGCTCGCCCGCGTGTAAGCTGATGTGCACCTTCGGATAGAGTGTGTGCAGAAAGCCGACAATGCGCATATGCAGCGCATAGTCAGCCATGGAAATCTCGCCGTCCTCGGGCATCACGTAATTGATTCCCACCACGCGCGGATCCACGGATGCGACTTCGAAGCCAAGCAATGTTTGCGCGAACACTTGTTCCTTCGGAAACCCGCGCAATATCTGGTAAAGATAGCGAATCTGCACTTTGCAAGCCGGAGCAGCGTCCGGTTGGCCGCAATACTCACGCTGATTGCGTACCGTTTCGACCTTGTCGTATTCCGCGCGGTCTGTCGCTATTTCATCGCGAAGCCCCGCGGCAAGTAGCGCATTACGCAAAGCAGCCAGGTCGTCCTTCCATCCAATCTGGCGAGCCAGAGCTACGGCATGTGTAAACGGTGGCGTATCCATCAGTTCCAAATACTGCTCGTTTTGCGCCGCCGCGCGCGTCGCCACTTCATCCACCGATTTGCCTGTATTTTCCGAATCGACTGCGGCAAATTTGTCAAAAGTGCTGAAGAAATGGTCGTGGCCCGTCACGCCGGTAGTTGGCACAAACCCGCGCATCGAGAATGCATCGATCAACGCATCATAGAGCGTCTGGTCGCTCGCAGCCTTCGTCGCGGGAACGTCTCCCTCAGCGCAATTTCCATTCTGCAGCTGGACCAGTGTATCCGTCCTGGTGTCCACGCAGAGCCTCGCCTCTTCTGCGTCGCGTATCCACGATTCGGCATAGACCGCGCCGCCTAAATGATTATGAAGGTCCCCGCCCTTCGGCATCCGGTAAAGAAACGCATAAAGTTTCAGCGGATTATTTCTAACGGACTCTAGTTCGCGCGAAGTATGCGTCTCATTGGTTGATAGCACGTTTCCGGAGCGCCCGCCTTCGCGCCCTGCCGCCGTGGCAGCCTTCGTTTGCGCCTTGGGCCCGGTAACAGGGAGCGCAACCAAGATAATCAGCCCTGCCACGCCTGCCAACCGCGAGGTGGTGCTCTTCGTCACTGCCATCGATCCTCGATTATTTTCGTTCTCCGCCCGCATCCCCGTCATTTTTGGAGGGCCGCCATTTTACGGTGTCCGCGCCGCCATTCTTGTACCTTTGTCCGGTTCTATGCCGCCATTTTTGCCTTTTTGCGTCAACCCGGCTGACGCAAATGCTGCAAGAAATGCCACTCAAACAGTAAAATTCGCAGCGCGACTAAGCCGCATCGCCGCGCATTTCTCGGATGATTTTCACGCCGCTGCTCGTTCCTAGCCGATCCGCCCCCGCCTCAATCATCGCTTTCGCATCCGTCGCGCTGCGAATTCCGCCCGAGGCCTTCACGCCGATCTTCACCGTTTGTCGCATAAGCGCAACATCCGCAACCGTTGCAACTCCACCCAGAAACCCCGTCGACGTCTTCACAAAATCGGCACCCGCCTGCTCGCTCAGTTCGCAAGCGATCCGTTTCTCGTCTTCACTCAAGAGAATCGTCTCGATAATCACCTTCAACAGCGCATTCTTGGCATGCGCCGTCTCGGCAACCGCACGAATATCGGAGAGCACGAAATTGCGATTCCCGCCCTTCAGCTCCCCAATATTAATAACCATGTCGACTTCTTGCGCTCCAAGCCTAATTGTTTCAGCAGCTTCGAGCTCTTTTATGTTCGTGAGCGTCGCGCCCAGTGGAAAGCCGATCACGGTGCCCACTCGCGTTTCGCTTCCTTGTAGGTTCTCCCGCACGAGATCGACATAGCACGCGTTGACCATTGCCACTCCGAATCCATGCTCGCGCGCCTCCGCGCA
>DATEGW010000021.1:0-10346 GCA_035279845.1 Candidatus Acidiferrales bacterium
TCATAGGGGAATTTCTCCGCAAGCTTTTCATTGAAATCGACGCCGTGCCCTGGCGCATCGCCGGGATAGAGGAATCCGCTGTCGAAATAATAATGATGTGGAAAGACCTCGTCTGTTTCGGGTGAGTGGCGCATATATTCCTGAATTCCGAAATTGGGAATTGCGATATCGAAGTGCAGCGATGTGCCAAAGGTGATCGGTGACATATCCGTGGCGCCATGGCAGCCCGTCTGCACGTGAAACATATCTGCGAATGCCGCGATTTTTTTCATGGGAGTGATGCCGCCGGCACGGCAGACCTCCATACGGAGATAGTCTATCAATTGTTCGCTGATCAGAAGTTTCGCGTCCCAAACAGAATCGAAAATCTCACCAACTGCGAGCGGTGTGGTTGTGTGCTGGCGAATTATTCTAAAACCTTCCTGGAGCTCGGCTGGCGTAGCATCTTCGAGCCAGAAGAGATGGTACGGCTCGAGTTCTTTGCCGAAGCGGGCCGCTTGGATCGGCGTGAGGCGATGGTGCGCATCATGGAGAAGATGAACGTCTGTGCCGTAACGAACGCGAAGCTCTTCAAAGAGTTTTGGCACGAAATTCATATATTTTTCCGACGACCAACTCTCCTCGGGCGGCAAACCTTTACGGGCGGGCTCGTAAAACATTTTGTCCTTGGATACGCCGTATATTGACGGTATGCCCGGGATGCCCGTCTGAGCACGGACGGCCACATAGCCCTTTTCTATAAACTCGCCCACGGCATCCATTGTTTCTTTGAGATCGCGGCCATTTGCGTGCCCGTATACGGTGACTTTTGCGCGGCTTTTTCCGCCTAACAGATTGTAGAGAGGCGTGCTAAGAGCTTTTCCTTTGATGTCCCAGAGGGCCACGTCCACGGCGCTAATCGCAGTCATTGTTACGGGGCCCTTGCGCCAGTAGGCCCCGCGGTAGAGGTATTGCCAGATGTCTTCTGTATCGGCCGGGTCGCGGCCGATAATGCAAGGAAGAATGTGCTCGGTTAAGTAGGTAGCGACGGCGAGTTCGCGTCCGTTGAGGGTGGCGTCGCCGATGCCGTAAACTCCCTCGTCTGTGTAGATTTTTACTGTGACGAAATTCCGTCCCGGCGAGCAGATAAAAACTTTGGCGTCCGTAATCTTCATTCGGCGTCCTTACGCGTCGAAAAGGATCAGAAGTTTATTGGAAAAGGTGTCGATCACTGTCGATTAGAACCGATCACCGTCTTTTCGTTTCAATGACTTACGCCCTTTTTTAATCCGTGGACTGTCGATTAGAAATCGCAACCCGAAGCATCTCTGGGTACGGAGCGAATTTTGTGTCGAGCGCAGCATAATCACCCTACTATTTTATCACGCGATGCAAATCGTTCGATTTTTAGTACCAGCGCAAATCTATCACCTACAACAGCTTAGAGGCCTGCAAAAATATAAAGTGAACTGCGTTTTTTTTGAGGCTCCTGGCGCGGCGAGCGCACCGATATAAAATTATCAGGCTGGGACTTGGCTTCGTTTGACGTTTCCGGCGGCCTTGTATATCCGCTCGACAAGCTCCAGGCTGCGCCGACCCTCCCGCCCATCACAATTAAGTTTGCCACCCTCACGGACCACCCGGATGAAATTCTCAATAGCGGAACGATGGCCGCTAATGTCATTCACGACAGCGGACGTGGCACGCTCGCCGACACCCGCCGAAGCAGGCGGGGGGCTGAGCAGGCCCCCGCGCTTGTGGCGCAGATCTGCCGCGACGATGCGGTCACCTTCAAGGACCACCGTTCCTTCGGTCCCTGTAATTTCGACGCGCCGTTCGTAGCCGGGGTATTCGGCTGTGGTGACCTGCAAAGTACCGAGCGCGCCGTTTGCAAATTCAAGGATCGCGAGAGCCGTATCTTCACATTCCATCTGCTGGAGCACCGTGGCAGTCCGCGCCTGAACATTCGCAACGTCGCCAATCATCCATAAAAGGAAATCGACGGTATGCACGCCCTGGTTCATGAGCGCGCCCCCGCCATCGATCGCGCGCAAGCCATGCCAGCGGGACTTGGTGTAATACTCCGGCGGGCGATACCACGGCACGTGAGCATTGGTCAAAAGCAGACGGCCCAGGCCTCCGTCGTCGATCAACTTCTTGATCTTGAGGTTCTCCGGATGAAAGCGCTCCTGAAAGATGACGCCGCAGAGAACGCTCGCGCGGTCGCAGGCGTCAATGAGAGCATCAGCACGTTCCGTTGAAATATCGATCGGCTTTTCGACAAGCACGTGTAGACCGTGCCGGGCGGCGGCGATTCCTTCGTCGGCATGAAGGCCTGAGGGACTACCAATGATGACCATTTCCATCGGACGGTGCGTGAGGAGCGTTTCCAGATTGCCGTAGACGGCGGCGTGATGGGCACTGCCCAAGTTGCCCGCCTTGGCCGGATTGGGTCCGTAAACGGCGACGACTTTGGCATCGGGAATTGAATCAACGGCGCGCGCATGCGTGCTGCTGATGTTTCCGCCTCCGATAAGGCCGACGTGGATGGTCATTTTTGCTTCCGAACTTGAATTTGACAGCGGACTGGCTGTTTACAACCTGTGCCGCCCCTACGGGGCTCCACTCTTCTGCTACGGTTTCCCCACCCTTCCGGGTGGGGCTAAGTTGTGTCGCGCCGATGGCGCTGGGACGTCCGATGCGGCACGGCTCCCTGTTTTAGGAACGGAAAACTTCGGCGGCTAAAGCCGCATGATTACTCGCACTTTACATCGTGGCTAAAGCCACGACCTACAAAGCCTCACATAACCAGCCGATAGGGGCGCAGCAAGCGTGCGCCCCTATCGTTCTGGCCAACTCTTAGCTTAAGATGCCGGCTTTGGTCAGCTCTTGTTTCATCCCGGCCCAGCATTGGCGCGTCGATTCTTCGGGCGTGCCTCCTCCGCGCCAGTGAGTTTCGAGGCTGACAGCGTGACGGTAGCCGTCGTTCTTAAGCGCGCGGAATTGACCCGTCCAGTCAATCAGGCCCTTGCCCATGCAGGCCCATTCATAGCCGTTTCCGCTTGGCTTCTTTTCCGCGTCCTTCACATGACAATGGTTGATGCGGTTCTTCGGAATGTGGCTATAGCCATCAGGGTAGGGCGTCTCGCCATGATATTGGGCATTGCCGGGGTCCCAGTTCAGAAAAAAGTGGGGAGACTGGACGGCAGCGAGGAGTCTTCCGGATTCTTCGCCAGTGGCAGTGTTGCAGGAGGGCTCGTTTTCAAGAACGAGAATCAGCCCATTATCGCCGAGCTTGTTGGCGGCGTCGAGCAACACCTTGTCAATCGCGTCGCGGTATGGTTTTTGATCGTCAAGGCGCCAAAAATCGAAGCAGCGAACGCGCGCACAATCGAACATCTTCGCCAGCTTGATGCTGTGGTCCAAAACATCTTTCTGCTGATCGAAGGCGAACTTCGCACCAAATTCGTCGCGCTTCGGGCTGAATTTCGATTTCGGTGCGTCGGGCCAATTGACTTTGTAAAGCGGGCTCGCTATGTCGATCACGCGGAGATTGTGCTTAGCGATGATGTCTTTCGCTTCTTTCAATTGGTTATCGTCGAGATCGAAAAGATTCTTACCCCATAATTCGCGGAGTTCGACATAGTGCATACCGAACTCTTTCGACAGGACGTCGCAAGCATGCCCGAAGTCCTGGGTGATTTCATCCGAGATTACGCCAACCTGAAACGGTGAATCCATATTAGCCCTCGCAACTCCGCCTGCTAAAGACAATGCCCCGAGTGCGCCCATCCCCGCGATAAAATCGCGCCTGCGAATCTGAGTCATCGTTTTTCCTCCTATCTGCGAATAATCCTATAAGAACAAACCATCTTTCCTCTGCCCTCACGCCCGCCTGCCTTCCGCGGAAACTGTTTCGCCGCGAAACTCTTTCACGATCTGCACGAATTGCTTCGCCTTTTCGGTGATCTGTGCGTCTTTGCCTTGCTTCAGAGCGGAGACGTTGACGAGATCGCTGCCTATGCCTAAGGCATCCGCGCCCGCCTCGAGAAATGACTTCGCATTAGACAGCGAAACGCCGCCGGTGGGAATCATTTTGATGTGAGGAAGAGGCGCTTTAACCGCCTTCAGATATCCCGCGCCGCCCACTTCGCCAGCCGGGAAGATTTTGACCATGTCCGCGCCGAGATTCCATGCGGTGACGATTTCGGTTGGCGTGAGAGCACCAGGCAAAACGACCGCGCCTTCATCCTTACAGTAGCCGACTGTCTTCGGATTAAGCGCGGGGCTCACGATGAACTGCGCGCCGGCCGCCAGACATTCTTTTGCATTCTCCGGATCGAGAACGGTGCCCGCGCCAATGAGCGTCTCGCGGCCCATCTCGTCCGTTAACTCCTGGATCATGCGTACAGCACCAGGGACCGTCATGGTGATTTCCAGAACGGTGACGCCACCTTTTTGAATAGCGTCGACAGCGCGACGCGCAAGTTCCGTGCTATCGACGCGAACAATGGGGATGACGCCGACTTCGCGGATCCATTGCAGGACTTCGGATTTTGTGAGGCGTTTCATCTCTGTCTTGATATGCCGCGTTAAGTCTGTGCCGCGCCTACGGCGCTGATTTTGCACCGCAGCACGAGGGCTGACACTTCGAACTGATTGGACGTATTCCTCAGCGGGCAACGCGGGCGCTGGCTCCTTTCATGACGCGCTCGACTTCGGAGAGCGTGGCCATTGTCGTATCGCCGGGAGTCGTCATCGCGAGCGCACCGTGGGCAGCGCCGCATTCGACCGACCATTGCGGCCCTCGGTTCGTGAGAAATCCATAGATCAGCCCGGATGCGAAGGAGTCGCCGCCGCCGATGCGATCAAATATTTCCAGGTCTTCGCGCAACGTGGCGGAATGGAAATTCCCCTCGGCCCAACAAATGGCACCCCAGTCATTACGAGTAGCACTTTTCGCATTGCGCAAGCTAGTGGCTACAACTTTCAGATTCGGAAAAGCAGCCACCACCTGCTCGATCATGCGGCGAAAGCTATCCGTGTTCAACTCAGAATAATTTTCGTTCACGCCGTGCGTTTCAAAACCGAGTGCGGCCGTGAAGTCCTCTTCATTGCCAAGCAAAACGTCGACATAGCGCGCCAGCTCGCGATTTACTTCCATGGCCCGCTTGCGTCCGCCGACCGATTTCCACAGCGACTCGCGATAATTTAAGTCGTAAGAAACGATCGCGCCAGCTTCCTTCGCCTTCCGCATCGCTTCCTCGGCCACGGCCGGCGTTGTTTCGGAAAGGGCGGCAAAGATTCCACCTGTGTGAAGCCAGCGCGCCCCTTCGGAGACAAAGACTTTCTGCCAGTCGATTTCGCCCGCTTTCAATTGCGAAACGGCTGTGTGGCCGCGATCGGAGCAACCAAGAGCCGCGCGCACGCCAAAACCGCGCTCGGTGAAATTCAGACCGTTACGAACAGTGCGGCCAACGCCATCGTACGGAACCCACTTCACGTGCGATTGATCGACGCCACCCTGATTCATGAAGTCTTCGACGAGGCGGCCGATGGGATTATCGGCGAGCGCAGTAACAACAGCCGTTCTCATGCCGAAGCACCGGCGTAGCCCACGCGCAACGTTGTATTCGCCGCCGCCTTCCCATACATGAAATGTGCGCGCGGTCGGGATGCGGACGTCACCGGGATCCAGGCGCAACATGACTTCACCGAGGCTTACAAGATCCCAGCGGCACACGTCTTTTGGTTTAATTTCCATTCGTTTTCAGGCTACGTCGAGATTAGCCGGTTCAAGACGCGGCACAATCAGATGAATGACCAGCAAGGCCGTGAGATACGCGCCTGCGGCGATGGCGAAAATCAAATTGTAAGAGCCCGTCTTCTGGAGAAGCAAACCGGTGACTTCCGCAATCAGCATGCCGCCACATGCGCCAGCCGTGCCAATTACGCCGGTGACCGAGCCGACAGCGCGGCGCGGAAACATATCCGATGACAACGTGAACAGATTCGCCGACCAACCCTGATGCGATGCGGTGGAAAGAGCGAGAATTCCTACAGCGGCCCACAGGCTGGAGACGCGCGAGGCCATAACAATCGGCACGGCGCCACATGCGCAGACGAACATCGCCGTCTTACGCGCCGCATTGCAGCTCCAGCCACGGTTGAGAAGCGCTCCCGAAAGCCAGCCGCCAAAAAGGCTGCCTACAGTGGCTCCCACATAGATCACGACGAGAGGCAAGCCGAGTTCGAGGAGGCTAAGACCGTGGGCACGGTGCAAAAAGTCCGGAACCCAGAAAAGAAAAAGCCACCAGACGGGGTCGGTGAGAAATTTTCCTATCGCTATGGCCCACAACTGACGGTGCGGCAGAAGGCGTGCCCATGGAATTTTCACGGGCCGTTCGGATGGGTCACTGCGAATGTAAGCGAGTTCGGCAGGGGAGACGCCTTTGTGCTCCTCGGGCGGGCGATACACGAGCAACCACGGAACAATCCAGCAGAGATTGATTAAACCAGTAAGGATGAAGCACCATTGCCAACCATAGCGGATAGTGATCCAAGGGATGATGATCGGCACAATGATGGGTCCGAGATTCGTGCCCGAATTAAAAATCGCCGTGGCGAGCGCGCGCTCTTTGCGGGGAAACCATTCGGCGACCGTCTTAATGGAAGCCGGGAAGCTACCGCCTTCGCCAAGTCCAAGCGCAAAACGCGCCGCGCTGAAACCCGTAACCGTGCGCACGGCGGCATGAGCCATGGCCGCGAAACTCCAGATCAGCGCGGAAATGGTATAGCCTTTGCGCGTGCCGACCCGGTCGATCATCGGGCCCATGACGAGATAGCCGATGGCATATGCGAATTGGAACATCAGGATGATGTGCGCATAATCGAGATCGGACCAGTGGAGATCAGTTTTTAATGTGGGCTCGAGGAGGCCGATGACCTGGCGGTCGATATAGTTGAAAGTGGTGGCGAAGAACAGCAAGCCGCAGATGATCCAGCGCCAATGGCCCACGGCCGCGTGCAAAACGGATTTCTGCTGCTCGGCTTCTGCGCTATTCACGACAGTTGCGGCTCGATCGGGTGAAGGATTCACTCGAGGCCTTTCTCTGACGCACTGCGCGGCAGCCTTAGGGCCGGCTTGCCTCCATTGCGCGCGCGGGCGAAGCCAATGAAGCCCAACTGGCGCGAAATTTCGCGGCAACTTTGGCAAAGCGCAGCGCCAATTTCGCGTTCCTGGCTGAACATGCGCCCCGTGGGGCCTGAAATGCTCATCGCGCCGACGGGTTTTTCGGAATCGTCGAAAATTGGCGAACCGATGCAAGTGACACCAGGCTCATTTTCTTCGCGATCAAATGCGTAACCGCGGTCGCGAGCCGTTTCCAATTCTTTTTTCAGTTTTCTCGACTCATTGGGCGAAAGCGTTTTCAGGAGACTGCCAAGCTCCTCTTCGTCGGCGTGAGCCATCATCGACTTGCCGAGCGATGTAGTGTGGATCGGCATTTGGCTGCCCACGACCGCGGCCATCCGAAATGGCTGAGAGCTTTCGAGGATATTCAGGTAAAGCAGCTTACCGGCGTGAATCACAGCAAGGTTCACCGTCTCGTTGAAGTCTCTGCGTAAACGTTCCATGAAAGGTAGCGTACTCTGCTTCAAGTCCCGGCGAAAATGCGCGGCGCGCTCGAAAAGCTTCAGGCCGAGAGTGTAGCCCAGACCGTTGGGAGTGCGCTCAACGTAGCCGCGGCGCGAGAGGGTGCAGAGCAAACGAAAGGTGCGGCTCTTGTTGAGGCCCACACGTTTCGATATGGCGTTGAGGCTGCTCTCTTCGTTGCCGTGAAAAGCCTCAAGCACATCGAGCGCGCGATCAACTGCCTGCACGACGTAACGTTCGTTGGATACGCGCCGTTCGGTCATATTGGGGTCGGTACCGGTTCCGTGCTGCTTCAAGGCGAGCGCCGCTGGATGCGAATGACGGGGCGGGCCAAAAGAAAACCCCGGCGGGGGAACATACAAACGCGGATTTCGCCGAATAAAATGTCGTTTCCGTCCGGGCCGACGATAATCCACGGATTACCCGCTTGTCCAGTACTTTTTAAATACCCAGCACGCCAAATGCTCGGGAAAAGCCAGCAGGCGCTATCGCAATTTCATTGACAACCAGCATTGCCCGGTGCTTTGCTTGCTTCCGCCGAAGGATACATAAGGCAATGCCCGCATCGGCCTTTGTGTATGACGTGCTTATGAATTTAGGAGGAAGAAATCATGCGTTTCACAAGACGTGAGTTCGGGAAATTAGCGGTTTCGACCTTGCCCGCGGCGGGCATCCTGGGAGCATGGGCGAGCGATTTGGCCGCGTCGCCGGCGAAAGTGAACTCCACGATCAGGGGCGTGCACCTGGGAATGAATGTGCCGTACAACTTCGATCCGGCTAATCACGCCATGGATCCGGACGAAGTCCTTTCAGATTGCGTGAAGCTCGGCGTCGGCTGGATCGAGCTACGGTCGCAGCCCGTGGAGGTATTTTTGAAGGCTCCTAAGGTTCCCCCCGGACCGCGCCGCGGCACACAGCAGACGCCGGAGCAAAAAGCGCAGACAGACGCGGCGCGCGAAGAGCTTCGAAAATTCCGCGTCGGGATTTCGATGGACAAAGTGAAGCCCTTCCGCCAGAAGTATGAAGATGCGGGTGTGATGATTGCCGTCGTGAAGTTCGACAATATGGAGCAGCTAAGCGACGAGGAGATCGACTACAGCTTCAATCTTACGAAAGCACTGGGTGCGCACGCACTTTCCTGCGAAATGGCGATGCCGCTGGCGCAGCGACTCGCTCCGTTTGCGGAAAAACACCAGATGAGGGTCGGGTTCCATGGCCACCTTCAGGGGACGCCAGCGGCGTTTGCCCAGGCCATGAGCTACGGGCCGTACAACTGTGCCAACCTTGATATTGGCCATTTCCTTGTGGGCAATAAGACGTCGCCGGTGCCGTTTCTTAAGGAGAATCATGAACGCATCACGCACATCCATGTGAAGGACCGGAAATACGACGACGCAACAGTGCCGTTTGGTCAAGGCGATGTGCCGATCATAGAAGTGCTGCACCTGATCCGAGACAATAAATGGCCCATCCCCGCGATTATCGAGTTTGAATATCCGGTACCGGCCGGTTCGGACCGGATGACCGAGCTTGCAAAGTGCATGGACTATTGCAGGAAGGCGCTGGAGTCCTGAACGAAGTATGGCATTACTCGTGGATCGAGGCGTCTGCGGATAGAAGTTTAAAGACGCCCTCAACTACGCGATCGCAACGCGCGCCCATGAATGGCAGGGCGTCCTTTGCGGCCGAGCCCACGCGCTCGTAAAGTCGCTTGCGCATCAGGGCCCGGCCGCGGTGAAGCCGCATTTTCACGTTTTCTTCCGTGATATCGAGGGCGTCCGCGGTTTCACGGGTCGAAAGACCCTCCACGTCGCGCATCACTAGCACCACGCGGTACTGTTGAGGCAAAGCGAGCATGGCGCTTTCGAGCATGCGACCAAGCTCCGCCTTGGAAGCGTTTTCTTCGGGATTTAGCGATTCACTGAAAAAAGTCACGCCAGTCTCTCCGTTTTCGATGTCATCTCCCAACGGCAGCAAGCGATTTCTGCGGCGCAGGCGCGCGAGCGCTTCGTTTATGGCTATGCGCATAAGCCATGTGGAAAAGGAAGAGCGGGCTTCGAATTGGCGCAGGTGCTGGTAGGCGCGAACGTATGCCTCTTGCATCACGTCTTCAGTTTCCGTATCGTCGCGGAGTATCGCCCGAACGACGCGATACAGGCGTTGGTTATAACGACGAACGATGATTTCGTAGAGAGCGGTTTCGCCCGCCAGGACGCGATCGACGACATATTCGTCCGACCAGCCCTCCACTTTGGCTCTCGTCAAAATCTCGAGCGTTTCCATGGGTCTCTAAGAATAGAGTCCACCACAGGAGAAAGGTTACAGATGCTCCATGCGGCGTGATTCGCGCCTCCGAGTGCGTTGTATACAATTATAGACACGACACCTCTGCCATCGCGTTACATTGCAAACAGATACGCGCTCTGATGAACTAGCCTAGAACCGGCGCTTCTCTTCAAAACCAGGAGTTCCGACGGCATGAGTCGCGGACAAGCACTGATGCCAAGCGCTGGCGTGATTAGGCGCAAGTAGCGTGCTGCAAATTGAGATTAGCGCTTCAAAACCTGTTGCACGATCGAACGCGCATGGTCGTGACTTGTCTGGGCGTGGCGTTTGCCGTGTTTCTCATGATTTTTCAGGCAAGCCTGCTCATCGGTTTTTTAAGGGCGGCGGGAAAAATCATAAACGTCACGGATTCAGACATCTGGATCAC
>DATEGW010000022.1:0-2529 GCA_035279845.1 Candidatus Acidiferrales bacterium
TAAACACCAGCCCCACATTTTCGTTCTGAAGCAATTTCGCGGCTTGGATTAACGTGTTCCAGGCGCCATAAAAGCCCAGGTTTCCAGCGTGGACGACAACAAATGGAAACCCGCAACGAAGCTCCTGCACGGTACGATCGCTGCGATCCGGCATGGATGCGGGAAGCGTCGTTCCATCGCGGACAATGGCAACGCGATCCGGTGCGATTCCCTTCGCCAAGATGCGGTTGCGCATATCGTCCCCGAGAACAATCACGCGTCTTGCTCGACGTAATGCGCTGCGGTGCATTTTTTCCCAGCGCTGCACCCATTCGCTCGGACGAACGATATCGCCGCTCACGGCCATATCCGGATACAAGTCGCGGATGTTGTAAACAAATGGACGTCCGGACATTCGCGAAACAAATGCACCCGCAATTCCGGCGATCGGCGGGTCGGTCATCGCAATGATCACGTCCGGACGCAGCGCAATTGCCCGCGGCACAGCGAGCGCGAGATACGAAAGATAATTCGCGATCCGGCGCTTCATTTTGTGGCGAGGGTAATCCGTCGAGCCGACGCGCTCAACCGTGACGCCGTTTTGCACGTCTCGCCGCAAAAACGAAAATGGGTAGTATTCCGTTGGATCGTAGGAAGGACGGCCCGCGAGCACCGTGACTTCATGCCGCTGTGCCAAGTGCTCGGCGACAAGCGCCGCCATTTTCGCAGTGGCAGACGTATCCGGCGGATAGTATTCGTTGAGCAGCAGAATTCGCATGCAAACTATTCGGCTCCGCTGGCGGCAGCCGCGGACTTTTTCTCTAGCAGGAAATTGCCGATGGCAAGCACATCCATCTGCGTGCGACGAAAGCAATCGAGGGCCTCTTCCGGGCGGCACACAATTGGCTCATTATCGTTAAAGGACGTGTTCAGAACTGCGGGAACGCCGGTAATGTCGCCGACGGCGCGCAACAAACGCCAATACAGCGGATTGGCCGTGCGGCTCACGGTCTGCAACCGAGCGGTGCCGTCAACATGCGTCGGCGCGGGAATCTGGGAGCGCTTTTCTGGTTTCACTGGATAAGCAAACGTCATGAACGGCGAAGGATGCGTCTGCTCAAAAAATTCGCCCGTGGCCTCTTCAATAATCGAGGGCGCGAATGGCCTGAAGATTTCGCGATGCTTGATGCGACGGTTTAGAATGTCTTTCATCTCAGCTCTACGCGGATCGGCCAAAATACTGCGGTTCCCGAGCGCACGCGGGCCCCATTCGGTCGCTCCCTGAAACCATCCGACAATTTTTCCGTCTGCAATGTGGCGTGCCGTAGCTTGCAGTAGCGGCTCGTCGCTTAATTCGTCGATCCGTGCGCTTCCATTCGTCGCATGCGCTTCGGCGACGGCGGAGCGAAGCTGAGGCGCCGTAAACTGCGGCCCCCAATAGGCGTGATCCATCTGGAAATTCCGCGGCTTTCCCAAAACGCCGTGATACACAGCGAATGCAGCGCCCACCGAGAGTCCCGCATCGCCTGCCGCGGGTTGCACGAAAACTCGCTCGAAAGGCGACTTTTCGAAGATTTTGCCGTTCGCCAGGCAGTTAAATGCAACACCACCCGCCAAGCAGAGATTTTTTTGTCCCGTCTTCGCGGCCAAGCCGGACCAGTTCGCTGCAAGCACCTCTTCGAGCGCCGCTTGCATGCTCGCCGCCAGATTGTAGTGCCTCTGCGTCAGCGGCTCTTCTGCTTTGCGTGCTGGCCCAAGCCTCTTTTCGAGATACTCCGAAAATAAGCGGCCTTGAACCGGCGTGCTGTTCGCATCACGCCAGGTCATCTCCGGTCCCTGCGACTGGTGGATGAAATAGCGGAGGCCGAGCCGAAACGAGAGCGTGCCTTCGGCTCTGACCATCTTGCGGAACTCGTCAAGAAATTCGGGCTCCCCATACGCAGCCAGACCCATCACTTTGTACTCATCCCCGAATTTCCAGAAGCCCAAGTACTGAGTCAGAGCGGTGTAATACATGCCGAGCGAGTGTGGGAATGTAACCTCGCCCAGCGGGCGCAATTGCGCGCCTTCGCAAACTCCATACATGGCGCTCGCAAAATCGCCCAGCCCATCCATTGAGAGAGCAGCGGAGCGTTCAAACGGTGAACAGAAACACGCACTGGCAAGGTGCGCCGTGTGGTGCTCGATCCGGTGATACTGCGCACGCACTGCCTCGAGCGACAGGTCGAATGCCTTCGCGACCTCTTCCTGTATGCCCGCGAATTTCTTCATCACCCGCATCCGGTCGAACGCGAATCGCGGCATTCGCATTGCGAAGCGGGCTTTTGTTCCGAGGCGGGCCAGTGGGTCGCGTGGCACGGCGATGTAGTCGATCTCGGTCAGTTTGGCGCCGGCCGCATCGAGGCAGAACTGAATCGCGCGCACCGGCAGCCCAGCCGCATACTTCACGCGGTTGAGGCGCTCCTCTTCCACGGCTGCGATCAGTCGGCCATCAACGACGATCGCGGCGGAAGAGTTTGCATGATAGGCGTTGATCCCAAGAATGATCAT
>DATEGW010000023.1:0-12598 GCA_035279845.1 Candidatus Acidiferrales bacterium
AGTGCAATTGCCATAGATCCTCAAGACCGGGCGAATTGTGGATCGTTGTCCAGGCTTCGACTGTGCCGCCCTTTGTTGCGCCGTTGTCCATGATGGCGACTTTCGGATGCAAGGCGCGGAGCAGCGCGGGCGAATTGCTGATCGCAAGGCCGTGGTGACTGACGACGAAAAGGTCCACCGTGCCCACTTTATTCACCGGGCAGACGAGTTCGCCTTCTTTGTTCCATGTGAGATCGCCGAGATCGGCGATACGCATTTTGCCGAACTGAATGATGCTGCCGGCTGATTGAGCGTTTTCGGATGTGTCGACTTCTTGGGACTTAAAATTCGCGCACGACGGATTCGGTTGACCGGCGCCCGGCAATGGATGGTCGATTATTTTTCCTGAGGCGCTGACGATCGTCCAATCTAGGCCCTTTACGGGCAGCTTAAACCCCGGCGTGACGACGGTGTGGTGCGCGCCTTTGGCGATTTTTTCATAAGCGTCCCACACCTTTTGGCCATTTTCCGGATCGTGTTCGACGGTCTCGCCGTGGTCGTAGAAATTGCGGATCGGGATTTTTGCGGCGAGCGCCGGGACGCCTCCGACATGATCCGAGTGAAAGTGCGTGATCAAAAGGTGATCGATCTGCTTTAAGCCCGCGTCTTTTGCTGCGGCAACGATGCGCGCGGCGTCACGGTCGCCCGGCGAGCCAGTGTCCACGAGAACACTCTCGCCGGAGGGGGTTACGAAGAGGGTGGATTGGCCGCCTTCCACGTCAATGAAATAAATCAGCAGGTTCTTCGATTGAGCGAAAAGCGGTACGGCCAGTATCACTGCGAGAACGAATGCCGCGGCGCTTAAAAGAGTCTTGGTGGACACGGTTCGGGTCCCCTTCGAAAGTGCAGGCGACATGGTAACGCTGCGAGCGCGGATTTCACAAATGATGGTGGGACGCAGCGGTCGGTTCGTTCATTTGTGTCGTATTGCCGAATATGAAACTGCGGTATGCCGTTATCGTTGAATTAACTCAGAGCAGTAAGATAATCTCGCAGAATCTGGAGGAAAACGCATGGGAATTGCCGACGATCTAAAAGCGCTTGAAACTCTTCACGCCGAAGGTAAGCTCACTGACGCAGAGTACGCCTCTGCCAAGAATGCCGCGATTTCCGGCTCCAGCCCGAAGCATGGTGGCCGCCCATCGTCTCGCCTTGCCGTATGGATAGTTCTCGCCGTGCTGGTAGCGGCTGGGCTGGCTTACGCCGGTGTTTCCTGGCATTGGTCTCGCTCGGCGCCGCCGGTCGTTGCGGAGACCGATCTCACCTCAAAACCTACGGCCGCGTCCGCTTCGGCCGCTGATGATAGTGCACGCGTTGCTCCGGCACCGGCCGTGATGTCCCCCCAGGATATATTCAAAATGGCGGGCAGTGCCGTCGCGCTGATTACGGTCTTCGATGAGGAAGGACATCAGCGTGGCCTCGGAAGCGGTTTCCTCGTTTCGCCGGACGGAACGGCTGTGACAAACTATCACGTCGTCCGTGGGGCTTCGCGCGCGATGGCGAAATTTTCGGACGGAACCGAAAGCGACGTAGATGGTGTGCTCGCTTACAACGCCGATCATGATGTCGCTGTTATTCGGCTACAGACGCCGCCAAGGATATCGCTGAAGCTTGGCAATTCCGACGATACGAAAGTCGGCGACAATGTGGTTGCCATCGGCTCTCCCCTTGGGCTTCAGAACACGCTTTCGCAAGGAATCGTAAGTGGAATGCGCAGCGGAATCATCCAAATGAGTGCTCCCATTAGCCCCGGTTCAAGCGGCGGTCCTGTACTCGATTCCTACGGCAAGGTCGTGGGCGTATCGGTGGCATACGTTAAGGGCGGAGAAGATTTGAACTTCGCCGTGCCGATAAATTGGGCTAAACCGTACCTGAATTCGAAAAATCCCAAAACGCTAGCCGAGGTAGCTACAGAAAACGGTGTTACGGACGAATTGGTCGATGGTTCTATTACCGTTCCAGCAGCTCAATCGAAGAATTTCACGATTCAGTACGATCCGAATTCGATGAGCGACGGTGAAATTCTTGGCCAGGTTGCTTCCGTCGGTGGTTTTGGGGGGAAAATAACGGTTGCCATCTATTATCAAAATCAGCCGATCTTTCAATGTCGCGAGACCACATGCGCAATACACCAGCGCATTACCGCGCCCGGAAACTACGTCGTAATGATCGATAACCGCGAATCGCCCATGTTCAGCCGCACAGTAACGGGCAACATTTCTCTCAAATACGTGAAGTAAGAAAAAGCATGCGGCGATGCACATTAACATCTTTCTGTAGCTGCGTCGGCGACCGCCACTACCGAAGTCACAAAAGGAAAGAGGCTCCTTCAGGTCGGTTCGCGTTCTTCAGGAGACGAGATTTCCGCTTATTCTCGTTCCTTGGAGCGGAAAGAAACGCTGGATTACTCCTGCGGGTCGGGAACGCCCATTTTGGAGAGGCGATAGCGGAGGGCGTTGCGCGAGAGGCCCAACGCGCGCGCGGCTTGGCTTTTGTTGCCGCCGGCTTTGCGCAGAGCTTCGCGGATCATTTCCTCTTCCCATTGTTCAAGCGTAGAGCCTTCGGGCAAACTGGCGGCGCCATCTGTTGGGGGACGCTGGCGCGGCTTATCGAGGTGAATGTTTTCTGCATCCAGGGTGGTTCCCGCCGAGAGTGTGACGGCCCGCTCGATCACGTTTTGTAACTCGCGAACATTGCCAGGCCAATAATGATCAATCAGAATTTTCATTGCTGCCGGAGTGATGCTGTTGGGACTTTTTCCGGATTCACGCGAGAACTTTTCCAGGAAAAAATTGGCGAGCGCCGGAATATCGTCTTTGTGCTCGCGCAGCGGCGGAATGTCGATGGCGACGACATTGAGGCGATAGTAGAGATCCTCGCGAAAACTTCCTTCTTCGAGGGCAGCGCGAAGGTCGCGGTTGGTCGCAGCGATGAGGCGGACGTCGACTTTGTGCGTTTTGGTGCCGCCGAGCCGCTCGAATTCGCGTTCCTGAAGGACGCGCAGCAGTTTCACCTGGATCGCAGGTGGCACGTCGCCGATTTCATCCAGGAAGAGCGTGCCTTTGTCCGCCAGTTCGAACTTGCCGGGCTTGCTGCCGACGGCACCGGAAAATGCGCCTTTTTCGTAACCGAAGAGTTCGCTCTCGAGAAGAGTCTCGGGAATCGCGGTGCTATTGATTTTGACGAATGGCCCGGCAGCGCGCTGCGAATGTTCGTGAATCGCCCGGGCGATTAAGTCTTTTCCGACGCCGCTTTCGCCTCCGATCAATACGGTTGAATTTGAGGGCGCAACGCGTTCGACGAGGCTAAGGACGGCTTGCATTTGGTCGCTACGTGCGACGATATTTGTATATTCGTAGCGATGTCCCAGGGCTTCTCGAAGGCTGCGATTTTCCTCGCGGAGCTGCCGCGACGTGAGTTCCTTGCGGATTACGATCATCAGTTCGGCCAGCGAAAATGGCTTGAGAACGTAATCGCTGGCTCCCGCTTTCATTGCGTCTACCGCCGATTCGACGGAGCCGTAGGCGGTCATCACGATCATGGGAAGATTCGCGTCGACCTTTTTTGCCGCATGCAGAAAATCCAGTCCATTCATTCCGGGGAGCTTGAAATCGGTGAGAACGAGGTCGAACGAATCCTTCTGAAGCATTTCGAGTGCTGATTCGGCGTCAGGCGCCGAACGCGCAATGAAGTCGTCTTCAGCAAGCTGCAGTTCGATCAGCCGGCGCAGCTTGGCTTCATCTTCGACAATGAGGATCGATGGCTTTTCGCGGCTCACGTTTTCGCAGGTTCCTGTTTTGGCGGCTCGGACGGCAAAAAGACACGAAAGCGCGCGCCTTTGGCGGAATCGGAGTCGAGCCGAATCCATCCGCGGTGTTCGTCTATGATTTTGGCAACAATCGAGAGGCCGAGTCCAACGCCCTCTTTTTTCGATGTGATGAAAGGATTAAAAATCTGCTCACGCATTTCAGGAGCGACGCCGGGGCCTGTGTCTTCGATGGTGACGACGACGCCCGACGAGCCATTAGATGATTCCCGGTTGGCTGCGAGTCGCAGAATTCCGCTGCCGTGCATCGCCTGGTAAGCGTTGGCTATTAGATTGGAAAAAACGCTCTCACAGAATCGCTCGTCGACGAGTATGGCCGGCAGATCCGGTGAGTATTGGCGTTCTACGGTGACGTTAGCTTCCGGCATTTGCGCATCGACGGCGGCGGCGGCATGGTCGACGATTTCTGTGATCTGTTGCGGATGCAAATCCAGGTGCAGCGGGCGCGCAAAGTCGAGGAAGCGCGCGACCAGTTCGTTCAGGCGATTCACTTCGCTGGAAATGTATCCGGCGAGTTCGGCTGCGAGCGGCGGCGCCTGCTGCAGCTTCTGGGCGAGCATCTCCGCAGACGCTTTTATGACGCCGAGAGGATTGCGAATTTCGTGTGCGAGGCCCGCGGATAGCTGCCCGAGAGCCGCGAGGCGTTCGGAGCGGCGCGCCTCGGCTTCCGCTCGACGAAGTTGGCGATTGGTGTCTTCGAGCGCGTCAGAAAGAGTACGCTGGGCTGCCGCCTGACGACGGTTCTCGACAGCGAAGCGGTTGACCAGCATGGCCGCCAGAAAAAAGAACAGCATGCGCGTTGCGAGCAAATAATAGCTTTCCGCCGTAATTTCGAATTGCGCTTGCGCCGGAATCAGGTAGACCCCATATGCGGTACTCGCGAGAGCGGTCCAGAGTAGGGTGGTAATCGGGCTGAAATACATTGCTGCCGTCACGACAGGAAGAAAGTAAATCGGCCAGTAGCTGCTGTTGATGGCAGCGTCGTTAGGATGAGCCGTATGAACCAGCAGTAGAGAGGCGAGGCCGATCTTCACAAGAACACTGCAGGCGCACCCCCATTTCGGCAGCCAGGAAATCACTCGGCCCTCAAAAAATTGGAAAGCGCCGATCGCGAACAGAATCAACTGCTTGTGAATTTCCTTAATGGGAGGCAAAAACACGAGTGCGACGATGAAGAGCAGCCAAACGGCATCGATCCAGCTAAAGGCCGATTGCTTGTTGTCGCACGTCGTCATTAAGAGTGTTGGATAGCTCGCGAATCAGTTTGAATCTAACACACACGCGCTATTTCGAAGCTTTGTCGCTGTACGCCGACGCAAATGGTGGTTCGGGGAAGAAACTATTTCTGGACAAGCACGGATTCGGCTTGATCAATAAGGACTGAAATTTCTTCTGATTGGGAGACCCTTCCGCGGGCCAAGGCGCGGCCGATAAGAAGCACGCACGGCGATTCGAGTTGGGTGCCGGCGGCGATTTCCGCAAGCGTCGTATGACGATGGCGCTGGCGGCGCGTCGTGGCATTGGAAACGATGATTGCAGGCGTTTCGGCGGTAAGTCCCGCCGCGAGCAGTTCATCGCGCAAATTCGCTACACCGTGGCCCGGCATATAGATCATCAGCGTGGTGTCGCCGCGCATGAGGCCGGCCCAGTCTTGTTTGAGCGCCGTTGCATCCTTCGCGCTTTCGGTCGCGTGATGCGCGCTAGCGATCAGCAGGCGCGAGGCGGTGCGACGATCGGTGAGCGACATGCCAAGCGCAGCAGCAGCGGCGATTCCGGCGGTTATGCCGGGAACAATTTCGAAGGCGACATGCGCGTCTTCGAGGGCGTCCAACTCTTCGCCAAGGCGGCCGAAGATTGCCGGGTCGCCGGATTTGAGTCGGACGACGTCGGTACCTCTGCGAGCGGCATCGATCATCCGCGCATTTATTTCACCTTGCGTGATGCGCTTCGCGCCGCAGCGCTTGCCAACATTGACGATTTTGGCGTCAGTTCCGGCGAGCGCAAGAATTTCCGCCCGCACGAGGTCATCATGCAGAATGAGGTGCGCGCCGCGAAGAAGGCGATGAGCTTTCAGGGTGAGAAGCTCAGGATCGCCCGGACCCGCACCGACGAGAAAGACCTTGCCCTGTTTTGGCTTTGGCATACGCTAAGACCCAATTTTCGCATCATGAACCTAAAATAAGAAGAGGCGCGGCGGCTCGGGTTCGGTGGCAGAGTGGCTTTGCGTTTGCCGCCTGCATATATGAGAATTGCGCTGGGATATTAGAATCTTGGAACCAAGAGAAGCATAGCGAGAAGCGATGGCTGGCCATTATTTGGAATTTCAGGGAGTTTCGAAAGCGTTCGGCGACCATGAGGTGCTGAAGGATGTGAGCTTCTTCGTCGATCCGGGCGAGACTGCCGTGATCATGGGCCGCAGCGGCGTGGGGAAGTCCGTGTCTCTGAAGCTGCTGCTGGGATTTCTCGAGCCGGACGCAGGGCGAATCATCGTGGCAGGGCGGGACGTGACGGGTTGGACCGAGAAGCAGTTTTCGGAGATCCGGCGGCGTGTGACCATGGTGTTTCAGGCGGGCGCGCTTTTTGATTCGCTGACGGTGGCGGAGAATGTGGCCTTCCCGCTGGTGAGCCAAGGCGTCGCCGTTGACGAAGAGAAAGTGGATAAGCGCGTGAACGAATTGCTCGAAATGCTGGAGGTGTCGCAGTTCGCGGACCGGCTGCCGGCGGACTTGAGCACGGGCACGAAGCGATCTGTGGCAATCGCGCGCGCCTTGGCGGATGAGCCGGAGGCGATCCTCTACGATGAGCCGACGACCATGGTCGACCCACTAATGGCCGCGCACATGAGCGACCTGATTGCACGACTTAAGGAGAAAGTTCATAAGACCGCAATTGTGGTGACGCATGACACGCATCTCGCGAAGAAGCTGGCCGACCGTGTGATTTTCCTGAACGACGCACGCGTGGCGTTTTTCGGCACGTGGGCCGAGCTTGAGGCTTCGAAAGATCCCTTCCTTCGTAACTTCCTTGCAGAAGACGCAATGATCCCCGCATTGGATGCGACGGCGTGACCCAACCCGCCGCCAGCGACGTGAAAAAACAGCTTCGCCGGGTAATGGGGTTCTGGGACGTCTTGCTCTTCAACATTGCCGCAGTGCTGGGCCCGCGCTGGATCGCCGCGGCAGCGCACAATGGAACTTCATCAATCAGCTTATGGATACTGGCAGCGCTGCTGTTTTTTGTGCCGACGGCGTTCGTGGTGCTGGAGCTTTCGACGCGCTTTCCGCATGAAGGCGGACTGTATGCGTGGTCGAAAGAGGCTTTTGGCGAATTTCACGGGTTCGTCGCTGGCTGGACGTATTGGGTTTACACATTTTTCTATTTTCCCGGATTGCTGATGGCCAGCGCCGCAATGGCTGCCTACATTGGCGGCGGGGCCGGCGCGCATCTGGCGAACGATCGGACATTTCTAATCGCCGGCGCGCTCGCGCTGCTATTCGTCGCGGTCGTGCTGAATATTGTGGGCCTCGATATCGGCAAGTGGCTGCAAAACGCGGGCGGCATTGGGACATACATTCCCCTGGTGATGCTGATCGGGCTGGGGGCTTACATGTGGCATGCGCGCGGGTCCGCGACGCACTTCACGCTGCACAACATGATGCCGGTCTGGGACTGGAACACGGTGAATTTCTGGCCGCAGATTGCGTTCGCGTTTACGGGAATGGAGCTTGTGGCGACGATGTCCGAAGAGATTCACGAGCCACGCCGGACTTTTCCGCGCGCAATTTTTGGGTCAGGCCTTTCGATTGCGGTTCTTTACATTGCGGGAACCGTGGCAATCCTGGCAATGCAGAACGCGGCGGTGGTCGATCCGAAAAGCGGCGCATTCGGCGCGATCGAGGCTGGATCGGCGATCCTGGGCATCGGATTTTTTGGAGTGATCGCAGCGGCGTTGGCGACGGTGGGGAACGCGGGCGGCGTTGGGACAACGGTCGCGGGGATCTCGCGCGTTCCTTTTGTGGCGGGAATCGATCGATACATGCCGGCGGCATTTGGGAAAATTCATCCGAAGTGGCGGACGCCGTGGGTTTCGATTCTGGTGCAGGCGGGAATTTCGTGCGTGATTTTGCTCGTGATCCAGTTCAATGAGTCGGCGAACAGCGCGTACCAGATTTTGGTGGATGCCGGCACGATTTTGAATTTCATTCCATTTCTTTATATGTACGCGGCGGCGATGAAACTCGCCGGGCGGCCTGATCGTCGCGAGAATAAAAGCGCGGTGCTGATTCCGGGCGGGCGCTTTGGCGTTTGGCTCGCGGGATCGCTTGGATTTCTCGTGGTGCTGATGGGAATTGTGCTGTCTGTGATTCCGCCGGGCGAGGCCGCGAACAAATGGCTCTTTGAGGGGAAATTGATCGGCGGCACGGGATTATTTGTGCTGATCGGGCTGTTTCTTTACTGGCGGGGCAGCCGCCAAAAGATGGCCAACCTGTAATCGCCGGAACCCTTGAAACTCAGAACCCTTGTTTGGCAAGCTCCTTTAAGGATAAACGAGTTGCTGAATTTGTTTTCACCGGCGCCAGCAGGCTTTCTACGTACTTTGCCAGAATATCCCCTTCCAAATTGACGGCGTTGCCGGCGCTAAGCGCGTGAATGTTCGTGTGCTGATAGGTGAACGGAATGATCGCGATGCTTGCGATGCCGTCATGCCACCGCGCGACCGTGAGACTGATGCCCTCGATGGAGATCGACCCTTTCTCCGCGACATAGCGACGCAGATTCTCGGGCACCTCGATCGAAAGCCACCAATTTTCGCCTTCGGGCGTAAGTGATGTTACGCGGCCCACTCCATCGACGTGACCTTGGACAAAATGGCCGCCTAGTCGCGCGCCTGCGGTCAGCGGGCGTTCGAGATTCACGGGATCGCCCGTTTTCTTCCCGCCCAGCGATGTGCGGCGGAGAGTTTCGCCGGAGAGATCGGCGGAGAAATGCTTTTTGTCGTGTTCCACGACGGTGAGGCAGCAACCGTTAACGGCGATGCTGTGGCCCAGCTTTATTTCCTTCGCGATTTCCGGCGCGGCGGTTAAATCGACGGCCAGTCTGCCTCCGTCGCCCGTCGCGGTGAGCGAGGCTACTTTGCCTAGGTGCTCGATAATTCCTGTAAACATGCGAATCCCTTCGATTCAGAATTGGCCACTTCGGTTCGCCTGCAAAGTTGCGAGTGGCGGTTCCGCTTAAGTGTAAGGCGAGCCTATTGGCGGCTTGCGTCTGCGGCGGTCGGTCTCGCGCTTGCGGCGCGAAGCGTACGCGTCGCGGAAATAGCCCTCCACCAGAATATCCGGCGGATACGACTCGACCGTCATGTTCGCGAGTTCCGGCAAGTGCGTCAGTTTTTTGGCCGTCGTGCGAGCCATGGGCACGCCGTCGGCACCGAGAAACTTTGGTGCGAAAAAGAGCGCCACTTTATCGACCAGACCAGCCGCCAGCAAAGCACCATTCACTTCGGATCCGGCTTCAACCATTAAGTTGATGATCTGGCGCTGGCCAAGGTCGCGGATCACAGCTTGCAGATCGACGCGATCGCCGTTGGCCGGCAGTTGTATCACTTCGACGCCCACCGTGGCGAGCGCGCGGGCTCGCGGCGAATCGACCGGCTGCGTCGTGTAGACAAGAATATCGCCCTTGCCCGAGAGGACGAGATGCGATTTCAGCGGCAGGCGCAGCTTTGAATCGAGAACGACGCGCAGGAGCTTGCGTCGGCGCGGCTCTCCGTTACGATCCGTCATCTGAGGATTATCGGCAAGAACCGTGCCGACACCGGTGAGCAGCGCGTCTGCGCGATGCCGCATTCGCATGGAGGCGGAGCGCGAGGCGTCGCCTGTGATCGGCGTCGTTTCGCTCGCGTGGATGGCAATCTGGCCATCCAGCGTCGTCGCCACCTTCATCGTGATGAATGGGAGGCCCGTGGTGATCCACTTTGCGAAATCCTCGTTCAGTTTTTTCGCTTCGGCTTCGAACAGGCCCAGCGACACTCCGATTCCGGCGCGATCGAGCGCTGCATAGCCACGCCCGCAGACGGCGGGGTTTGGGTCGTCCATCGCGCCGAAGACGTGCTTGATTTTCGCGGATATGAGCGCGCTAGTACACGGTCCGGTACGCCCGGTGGTGCAGCAGGGCTCGAAATTTATATAGAGCGTGCCGCCCCAGGCTTTCTCGCCCGCTTGGCGAAGTGCGATAACCTCGGCGTGGTCGCGCTCGTCATATTTATGGAATCCTTCGCCGACGACGACGCCGTGTTTCGCGATCACCGCGCCGACCATTGGATTGGGATGTGCCAGGGCGATGCCGCGCCGCGCCAGCTCCAGCGCGCGGGCCATATGTTGTCTGTCTAATTCGGTAAATTTTGTGGCTACGCTAATCGAAGAGCGAGTCGACATAAGTTTGCGCGTCGAAGGGCACGAGATCGTCGATCTGCTCGCCGGTTCCAACGTAGCGAATCGGCAGATTGAGCTCGCGCGCTATCGCGACAACAATACCGCCCTTGGCTGTCCCGTCAAGCTTAGTCAACACAATTCCCGTTACGCCGGCTGTGCTCCAGAATTCGCGCGCCTGATTTAGGCCGTTCTGGCCGGTTGTTGCATCGAGAACGAGCAAAACGTCATGCGGGGCTCCCGGAACTACCTTTGCGGCAGTGCGCTTCATTTTGTCGAGCTCTGCCATCAGGTTGGACTTCGTGTGCAGCCGGCCGGCAGTGTCCACGATTACGAGATCGACCCCTCGCGCACGCGCTGCGGAGAGCGCGTCAAAAATCACAGCGGAGGGATCGGCGCCGGATTTTTGCTTGATTACTTCCACTTCCGAGCGGCGTCCCCAGACTTCCAATTGTTCGATAGCAGCGGCGCGAAAGGTATCTGCTGCGCAAAGCATCACGCTCGCGCCTTCTTTCTTCAGGCGATTTGCGAGCTTGCCGATTGTAGTTGTCTTACCGGTGCCATTGACGCCCACGACAAACACAACGCGCGGCGCGGGAGCTGTTGCGCCGGTGCAATTGCCATTGTGTGAGGCTGCTGGGGCCGCAAGGATTGAGCGAATCTCGTTCTTCAGCGCCGTTTTTAACGATGCGGAGCCTTCGAGCTTGTGCTCATTTACTTGCTCGCGCATTGCGGCGATCACTTCGCGAGTGGTGCGCGTGCCGATATCCGCGCCTAAAAGGGCATTTTCGAGCTGCTTAAGGAGGGCCGGGTCGACGGGACGGTCGCCCGTTAGTAATTGCTCGACACGTGCGGAAAGTTCGGTACGCGTCTTGGTAACGGACTGCTTCAGGCGTTCGAGAAGCGTCGGCTCTCTTTTTTCGTTTCCAAATAGCGTAATCATGGGGCGGAAACCGCGCAACAGCATGCGGAAGCATTCATTCTAGCAGAGTGATCGCTAAGCATGAGTTCTCAGGGGAGCGAGCAGAGAATCGCCGGGGATTTAGACTTCGACGAGTGCGGCGGAGTTAAGGCGCAGGCGGCCGGAATTGACGAGCGTTTGCAGCGCGGCCACGACGCGTGCATCGTATTTTGAAACAGCGAGGGTGGAGATGCGCTCTACCGCGTAATTCAAGTCCATCGCGGATTGATAGGGTCGGTTCGTCGTGATCGCGTCAAGCGTATCGGCGACGGCGATGATGCGAGCCATCATCGGGATTTGGTCTCCCGAGAGGCCGTAAGGATAGCCATTGCCGTCCATACGTTCGTGATGCAGTTCGATGCCTGGAATCATGTCTTTTAGCTGGGCGACGGGCCGCATAATGTTCGCGCCCTTCACTGTGTGCTGCTTCATCAATTCGAATTCTTCATCGGTTAGCTTGCCCGGTTTTTTCAGGACGCGATCGTCCACACCGATCTTGCCGACGTCATGTAGGAGAGCCGAAATCTTGAGCGTATCAAGGTCTTCGTCGCTCAAGCTCATGGCGTCGCCGAGCATAGTCGAATATTTCGCCACGCGGCCCGAGTGGCCTCGGGTGTACGGATCCTTTTCGTCGACCGCGGCCGCGATCATCCGGATGGAGCCAAGGAACAGTTCGCGGTTTTCGTTGGCGGCAATCTTGAGCTTATCGACGTACTCCTCGATATCGCCTGCCATGTGGTTGAAAGTTTCGGCCAACTCGCTGATTTCAGCAGCACCACCGACGGGCACGCGTTCGTGGAATTCCGCGCGGCTGATTGCGCGCGTGGAATGAACGAGGCTTTGAATCGGGCGCGTAATGCCGAGCGCGAACAGATACCCGAACGAGAGCGCCACGATCGTCACAACCATCACGAAGCTGAGCGCCTGGGCCGTGAGTTCTTGGACGCCCGCATCGGCCCTAGCATTGTCTAGGCTGCGCTGCGCGATCACACTCCAGCGCAGCTCCGGGATGGGACTGTACGTGCCGATCATTTGGACGAGATGATTTTTGTCCTTGCCCGACGCGGAATACATCATGTTGACCGTGTTGCGCGTCTCTTTGGGATCCAGCACCTGCTTGACGATCGGGAAAATGGAGCTAACGTCGCGTCCGGGCACAAAGTCCGCGGAATCCGGGAAAGCGACGAGGCGGCCGTGTCCATCGACAATATAGACGGTGCGGTTGTGTTCGCTCGCATCGCGCAAACGAGATTCGAGCTTACCGAGTGACACGACGGCGGCAAACATGCCGGCGAATTGCCCGTCCGACGTCAACGGAATAGACATCACGAGCGCCGGCTTGTT
>DATEGW010000024.1:0-15799 GCA_035279845.1 Candidatus Acidiferrales bacterium
CTCTGCGGGCATCCGCAGTTGCGGTGTGAAGCGATTCATCCGGCGATGTACCGCTGCAAAATCGGGCCGTAAGCATCCACTCGCCGATCACGCAAGAAAGGCCAGTTGCGGCGGGTCGACTCGATCTCTGCCGGATCGCACTGTGCGATGAGCACTGCTTCTTCTTCACCGGCAGAGGCAATGAGGCGGCCAGACGGATCGGCGATGAAGGAGTTGCCGAAAAATGTGATCCCTTCGGTGCCGACTTCATCTTCGTGCCCGATACGGTTTGGAGACGCTACGAAGATTCCGTTGGCGATGGCATGCGCGCGCTGCATTGTGCGCCAGCTATCTACCTGTGTCGCGCCCCACTTTTCTTTCTCAGACGGATGCCAACCGATTGCGGTGGGATAGAACAGTACTTCAGCCCCAAGCAAAGCCATGATGCGCGCGGCTTCGGGGAACCACTGATCCCAGCAGATCAGCACGCCAATCGTTGCATAGCGCGTCTTCCAGACTTTAAAGCCGGTGGCGTCTTGCAATGTCGTCCCGGTCGAAACATCGCCCGGGGTGAAATAGAACTTCTCGTAATAAAGTGGATCGTCGGGAATGTGTAGCTTACGATAAGCGCCCATCAGCGCGCCGTCCGCGTCGATCACGGCCGCCGAGTTGCGGTAAATGCCGGCTGCTTCGCGCTCGAACAATGGCACGATCAGGACAATCGCCAATTCCTTTGCGAGTGCCTGCATCCGTTGCGTAGTGGGGCCGGGAATCGGCTCTGCGAGATCAAATCGGTCATGCTGCTCAGACTTGCAAAAGTACGGCGCGCTAAAAAGCTCTTTCAGGCAGATGATCTGTGCGCCACGGTTCGCAGCATTGCGAATATGGGTTTCCGCACGCGAAACGTTTGCCGCAACATCCGGCGTAGCGCTATCCTGCACAATTCCGATTGTGAATGGTGATCGTGGCATGATCGGCTCGATTGTAACATCACCTGCGCAAACCGATGCCTAAGCGGACATAGGGCTGCGGCAGAGCGCACGAGCTTCTCGAAAAAAAACAGACGAAATTCGGCAGGGTCTACCATCCGCGATATGAAGTAGCCGACTGAGATACGAAGTGCGCTCATAGAGGCAGTGTGGTTCGACCCGCGGCACACCTTCCATCTCTCAACGTAGAAGACTGTATGGCTGCGTCGAGCCGCACCTGCGACAATCATCGGCGTAGCGGCGTCTGTACCCGGAAAGAATTACGATCGAGCCAACAATGTTGGCGTATGTGTTGCAGCTCCGTCTTGCGGCGACCCTCACGTACCCATCCTCCGGCTGAGAGAATGCAATGGAGCCTCGGATAGTCCTTATCAATCCCGCGCGAAAAAAAAATGTCGGGTTTAGCTTCATCGTGCCGAGATGGCTAGTAGTAATAGCCCAAGCTACGCCGCGGAAGTTCGGCGATCCAATTCTGATCGACGAAACAATCCAGGCGTTCGACCCTGCCCTCATTAGAGCCGGAGACATCGTTGGAATTGGGATAGGAACGCTCAATTGCCTCGCTGGCTACAAAGTGCTTCGCGAAGCGAAAAGTCGCGGCGCCAAAGTCGTGGTGGGAGGAATCCATGCCACGATCCTTCCCAACGAGGCATTGGAAATGGGAGCGGACGCGGTAGTGACCGGTGGCGGCGATATCATCTGGCGCGAGGTACTCGAGGATGCCTTCGCCGGCAAACTTCACAAGCGATATGACGGCGGTAGAGTTCCCGGAGAGCAACTGCTCCCGGGGCGTTGGGATATCCTCGACACGAGCCGGTATATGTGTCCATCAGTGCAAACCACTGCCGGCTGCCCGGAAAACTGCAGTTTTTGCAGCGTATGGGTGACGGAGGGTCGCGTGCCGCGGCAACGGCCGACGGAGCAGGTCGTATCCGAAGTGAACGAAATGCGTAGCATGGGGTTTCGCGTGGTCATTTTTGCCGACGACAATTTTAATCCCGGCACGAAGGCGCGCATCGAGCGCGAATCGAGCCCAACCGTGAGGCGTATGCTCGAGCGAAACCGGGAAGAGCGGCTCCGTTTTTTCGAGGATTATGACAAGCAGGTGCCGGGCAAGCCGTTTGCTTTTACGCAGATGACATCTGAGATCGCGAGCGATGACGAATATTTGAAGGCTGCGCACGATCAGGCAGGTGTCCGTGCAGCGTTAATCGGTGTCGAATCCTTTAGCGATGAGGGACTGAAAGACGTTCGCAAGACTTGGAACAAAAAAGGCGAGGAGATGCTTGACGTCATTCGGACGATTGAAGGCGCGGGAATATCCGTGCTTGCATCCATTATTTTTGGCCTACCGAGCGATACTCCGCATACGGCGCGAACGATGCGGGAGTTTGTGGCGAGATCCGGCGCGACGGCTGCGCAATTTACTCTTTATAGCCCTTTTCTTGGGACAGTCGATACAACGGAGATGCTGCGGGACCGGGAAATACGAGCATCGGCACAGAACGGCAACGATGCGCGGAGGCCCAAGCATTCAATTCAAATTATCGGTCAACCCGACTACAGGTTCTGGCTCGATGAGAAGCTCCCGCGTGTGGTGACGAAGCATCCCAACATGACAGAGGAGCAGATTCTCTCGGAAATCGGAGCAAGCTGGAAACAGTTCTATTCGCTATTTGAGACGATAAAGCGAGCGTGGCTGAAGAAATGGAGGCTGAAGGAGAAGATTTCCTTCGTACTGCTGGAACAGGGATTCAAAAAACTTTACGGCGGCTACGGGATTTCAGCAGACAGCGTTTCCGACAAGCGCCTCTCCGAAGCGGCCAGCGCGTCGCTCAAAATAGCGATCGGATTCTACAATCGATTCTTCCGGCAAAAAGCGGCGGCGTAGCACGTCTTGAGCTAAGAGGCTTTTTCTTTTGCGTAGGCAAGATAATCGGAGTAGGGGCCTTTGAAGTCTTCTATGTGGCCATCCTTGAAGTGCCAGATGCGCGTGGCGACCTCATCGATCACATCATGATCGTGGGTGACCATCAAAATCGTGCCGTCATATTTCTGCAGCGCCACATTTAGCGCGTTGATCGATTCGAGATCGAGATCGTTCGTTGGCTCATCGAGCACCAAAATATTCGGCTTAGCGAGCATCAGGCGGCAAAGGATAAGCCGGACGGATTCGCCTCCGGAAAGCGCCTTAGTCGGCTTCGCGGCATCGTCGCCGCTAAAGAGCATCTGGCCCAGCAGGCCGCGAAGCTGCTCTTGCGTGGCGCGGGGGTCGAAGTCGGCGAGCCACTGCATTGTCGTCGTCTTCTTATCGATCGTGTGTGACCGATCTTGAGCGTAATATCCAACCGCTGCATTGTGGCCCCAGATTACCTGGCCGCCGTCGATCGGGAAGTTCCTGTCTGCGTCGTCAATTTGTCCTGGCGCGCTGCGCACCAGCGAGCGAAGCAACGTAGTCTTGCCCATCCCGTTGCGGCCCATCAACGCGATTTTCTCGCCCCGTTCGACGCTGGCTGAGAAAGGCTTCCAAACTTTCAGGCCGTCATACGATTTCGCCACACTCTTGATTTCCAAAGGATGCCGGCCCGACGCTTGATCCACCTGGAAACGAATGAATGGCCGCGCGATGTTGGACTTGGCGAGGTCGGCGGTTTGCAACCGCTCGACTTCTTTCTTGCGTGAGGTCGCCTGAGCGGAGCGAGTGCCGGCCGAAAAGCGCGCGATGAATTCCTGAAGTTGGGCGATTTTCTTTTCGCGTTGGGCGTTCTCAGCCTCCACGCGCGAGCGGACCGCCGTCTTCGCGATCACCATGTCGTCGTAGCCGCCGTTATACATGATCACCGTCTGGTAATCAATGTCCGCGCAGTGGGTGCAAACGCTATTGAGGAAATGCCGGTCGTGCGAAATCACGATAAGAACGCCTTCGTATTCGCACAAATAATCCTGAAGCCAGTGGACCGAATCGAGATCGAGGTGGTTCGTAGGCTCATCGAGCAGCAGACACGGGGGGCTTCCGAAGAGGGCCTGCGCGAGCAGAACGCGAACTTTCTGGCCGCCCTGCAGTTCGCTCATCTTACGTTCGTAAAGCGAATGGTCGATATCGAGGCCGTCAAGCAGGAGGCCAGCGTCCGCTTCCGCAGTGTAGCCGCCTTCGTCGCCAATGATGCCCTCGAGTTCGCCCAAGCGCATGCCGTCTTTGTCGGTCAGTTCCTCGTGCGGCTTTGCGTAAAGGGCTTCACGCTCCTGTAGGGCGCTCCAAAGGGCAGCATTGCCCATGATCACGGCGTCTATGACGCGATATTTATCGAATGCGAATTGATCCTGGCGCAGGATGCCCAGTTTTTTGGGGCGTGTTACATCGCCCTTGGTCGGATCGAGCTCACCGGTGAGGATCTTCATCAGCGTGGACTTGCCCGCGCCATTGGGCCCCGTAATGGCGTACCTGCGCCCGGCGAAAAACGTGCAGCTGACGTCTTCGAACAGTATTCGGGCGCCGTAGCGCATCGTGATGTTATTTACGGAGAGCAAGACTCTATAATTGTACCGTGACGGTGCGATCCCTCGCCAAGAAAATTAGCGGGAATTGACATGGCCATCTAAGATGGCTATCCTGTGTGTATGAAAGTAAGCGTAGCGGAAGCAAAAGACCGGTTGCCCGAGCTGATCAAGGCTGCCGAAAAAGGTGAAACCGTAACGATCTGCCGGCGCGGCGAGCCGGTCGCCGATATTGTTCGCACGACTAAATCCAACGGTGAGAAGCCTAAATTCGGCACCCTGAAAGGTCGAATTGTCATCAACGACCCCGATTGGTGGAAGCCGATGTCCGACGAGGAAGTTGACGCGTTTTTAGACGGCCGCTATTGAATGCGCGTACTCTTGGATACGGTGACCTTCATTTGGTCGCTTCGCTCGCCTGATCTCATTTCGCGTCACTCATTTTCGATCCTTGAGAACGACTCGACCGTCCGCGAATTAAGTTCGATCTCTGTTACAGAAATCGCGATCAAGCACTCAGCCAAGAAGCTCGATTTGGATAGAAGCGCAGTGCTCGACGGTCTGCGCGATCTAAGAGTCCGCGTTCTGCCATATTCAGAACAGCACGCATGCAGATTGTTCGATGTAGCGGTACATCATAAGGACCCTTTCGATCGTCAGATCATTGCTCAAGCGCTGTCGGAGAACATTCCAGTCGTTACGCCAGACACTAACTTCACGCAGTACCGGGGGCTTCGAACGATTTGGTAGCCCGCCGCGCAGAGCCATCAATACTCTTCGTTTGACTTGCCTTGTTCCATAGCCTAGACTTAGGGTTTGTCTCTACCCGAAAGGTGTAACTGGATCGATGCAGACGTATGTTCCCAAGGGCCGCGAGGCCGAAGCTTTGATGGTTGGCAAGAATTGGTTCGTGATCGATGCGGAGGATCAGGTTTTGGGCCGTGTCGCTACGCGCGTGGCGCGTCTTTTGATTGGCAAAGATAAGCCGGAATATACACCGCATTTGGATTGCGGCGATCATGTTGTGGTGATCAATGCCGAGCGCGTGAAGCTCACCGGTAATAAGATCGATCAGAAGGTGTATCGCCGGCACAGCGGATGGCCGGGCGGACTCAAGGAAGAGTCCGTGAAGTCGCTTTTGTCGCGGCGTCCGGAAGAGGTGGTGCGGGAAGCAGTGCTTGGAATGCTGCCGAAGAACAAGCTTCGCGCTCGCCGCGCGAAGAAGTTGCGCGTTTACGCCGGGAAAGAATCGCTCGCTCGGCACGCCGGACAGAAACCCCAGCCTATCTCGCTATAGTTTTTCGGCCATGTGTCTCAGCCGATTGGTGTCTGCGCGCGGATTCGTGTCCGCTGCACATTCGAGGAGGAAAGTTGAGTTCTACGCCAAATTCTTTGGGAAGCAATGGTGCCAAACAGTTTTACGGAACCGGCCGCCGGCGCGAGGCGATTGCGCGCGTTTACATTAAGGCTGGTGCGGCGAAGTTCACCGTCAACGGCCGCCCGGTGGAAGATTATTTCCGCAACGTGGCGTGGCACACGGCCGCGGTCGAGCCGTTGAAGTTCACGCAGATGCTCGATCAGCTCGAAGTTCGGGCGCAGGTGAAGGGCGGCGGCGTAGGCGGACAAGCCGGAGCGGTACGCATGGGGCTCTCTCGCGCGCTTTCGCTGCTCAATCCGGAGCTGCGGCCGTCGCTGCGCAAAAATGGTTTTCTGACGCGCGATCCGCGCATGAAGGAGCGCAAGAAGTATGGGCAGAAGGGTGCGCGTCGTCGCTTCCAGTTCAGCAAGCGGTAATTTGTTGTAAACGTCCGGCCGCAAGGCCGGACGAATCTCACGGCCGGCAAGGAACCGGCGAAAAAGGATGCTGTTCGGGCCGGTTGCCCAGCGGCAAGTCCGAAATCGAAGCATCCCTTCGAAAAAAGGAGGTACTTTGGCAGTCGAAATCACAATGAAAGAGCTTCTGGAGGCGGGTGTTCACTTTGGCCACCAGACACGTAGATGGAATCCGAAGATGAAGGAGTACATCTTCGGTGAGCGCAACGGTATTCACATTATAGATCTGCAGAAGACTTTGAAGATGTTTCGCGACGCGGCCCGCTTTGTTTCTGAACGCGCCGGTCAAGGCAAGAGCGTTCTTTTCCTCGGTACGAAGCGCCAGGCGCAGGAAGCGATTAAGGAAGAAGCCGAACGTTGCGGCATGTATTACGTTAACCACCGCTGGCTCGGTGGCACCCTCACCAACTGGGTCACATTGCAGAAATCGATCAAGCGCCTAAAGTTGTTGAAAGCTATGATCGAAGACGGCCGTATGTCGGCGCTTCCGAAGAAAGAAGCTGCGAGGCTCGAACGCGAGTTGAAGCACCTCCAGCAAAATTTCGCGGGCGTCGAAAGCATGACGACGCTTCCGGACGTGATGTTTGTCATTGACCCGAACTCCGAGGTAATCGCTGTGCGCGAAGCGCGCCGCATGGGCGTAACGGTCGTCGCAATAGTCGATACGAATTGCGACCCCGGCCTCGTTGACTGGGTCATACCAGGTAATGATGATGCTCTTCGCGCTATTCGCCTCTTCACGTCGAAGATTTCGGACGCGGTACTCGTCGGGCGCCAGTCCTTTGAACAGACGCAGATTGCAGAGAGCAAGGCGGGCGATTTGGCTTCCGAGGACTCTCCGGAATACGTCGATACGAGCGCATACGAGGTTTACGAAAAGCAGGAAGGCGATTTCGTCGAAGGCGAGCCTGTCGTCGCAGACGCGGAGGTTATGCCTCCGGAAGAGGCGTCCGTGCAGTACGGGTCGGAGGAGAGCGGCCAACGCAGGTAGGTGACGGCTCTCGGAACGAAATCTTGATTGTCTTCGTCATCCGGCGGTTTGCAGCGTCTTAAATCCAGAAACATCCAAGCATCCTATTAGAAGGAACGATTGCATCTATGTCGACACCTGAGAAGAGTATCCCCGCACAGCTTGTAAAGGAACTGCGTGACCGCACCGGTGCGGGATTTTCCGACTGCAAAAAGGCGTTGATGGAGTCCGGCGGCGATATTGAGCAGGCTATCAATCTCCTACGGAAGAAGGGCCAGGCCGCTGCTGCTAAAAAGGCGCAGCGCGCCACATCGGAAGGCATCGTCGGATCTTATATTCATGCTGGTGGGAAGATCGGCGCGATAGTGGAAGTGAACTGCGAGAGCGATTTCGTGGGGCGCACAGAAGACTTCCAGCGGCTTTGTCACGATCTCGCCATGCATGTCGCCGCCACTGATCCGCGATTTTTGCGCCGGGAGCAGGTCACGCAAGAGATACTGGATCGCGAGCGCGAGATCTTTCGCGAGCAAGCACGCGCCACGGGCAAGCCGGACGCGGTGATCGAGAAAATCGTCAACGGTAAGATGGAGAAGTTCTATGAGGAAAACTGCCTCTACGAACAGCACTTCATCAAGGACGAAGGCGTCACGGTCAAGGAGATGGTCGACCAACTAATCGCTAAGATCGGCGAAAACATCTCGATCCGCCGCTTCGCACGCTTCAAAGTGGGGGAGATGGATAGCGCATCGCAACCCCCTGCATCGGAAGCGGAAGCTGTGCCTGCAGTTTAGGTCAGAGATAATATGGGGGCGCAAAACTGCTCATCGAGAGCAGGCTATTTGTGCCCCTTTTTTATTTGGTCGTATTCCGAAAGCGCACGCCCAATCGCGAATCTCTGCTAAAATGCCTTGCCGGAGCAACAGGTAAGGACCTAAACGCCAATTTCCATGACGAGTTCCGAATCCGCCGTACGACCGTCCGAAACCCGCACCTCGCCGAATTACCGCCGCATCGTCGTTAAGCTTTCCGGCGAATCCCTTTCTGGACCAGATGAATTCGGCATTCACGCACAAACGATTCACGACATTGCGCGAGAAATCAAAGAAGTAAATGAACTGGGCGTGCAAGTGGCCATCATGGTGGGCGGCGGAAATATTTTCCGCGGTGCGCGCCAGGGCGGGCTTTCCATCGACCGTGCCACAGGCGACTATATGGGCATGCTCGCCACAGTGCTCAACGGACTCGCGCTGCAGGACACGCTGGAAAAATCCGGATGCCACACGCGCCTGATGAGTGCGATCGAGATGCACGAAGTGGCGGAGCCGTTCATTCGCCGCCGTGCCACCCGGCATTTGGAAAAGCAGCGCGTGGTGATTTTTGCGGGCGGTACGGGGAATCCATATTTTTCGACGGATACAGCCGCTGCTCTGAGAGCGATGGAAATTAAGGCGCAGGTCATTTTAAAAGCTACGCGCGTTGACGGAATCTACGACGCCGATCCGGAAAAAGTCGCCGGCGCGAAGATGTTCGATAAGATCACCTATCTCGACGTGTTGCAAAAGGGGCTTTCCGTGATGGATTCCACGGCAATCTCGCTCTGCATGGACAACAAAATGCCGATCGTCGTCTTCAATATGAATGTGCCCGGAAATTTGAAACGTGTCGTGATGGGTGAACGCGTAGGCTCCGTAGTCGAAGCCGCATAATTTCGTCAGCACGTAAGTCACACGCCTGTGCTTCCGCGGCAGGCTTGCTGCGCAGTACTTTTCGAATACAATAGGCCCGAATCGGAGGCAGATCGCTCAATGACTGTTACCAACAGCAAAGAAGCTTTGGCACAAGCGAAGACGCGCATGGAAAAAGCGGTCGACGATTTTCGCAAAGAACTTAGCTCGATTCGAACCGGTCGCGCCAGTGCGTCCGTGCTCGATCAGATCCGCGTCGATTATCACGGAACGCCGATGCCGGTGAATCAGCTTGGAACTGTGCACGTCCCCGATCCAATGACGATTGTCGTATCGCCTTGGGATCCTGGCGCCGTGCCGCTGATCGACAAGGCGATTCGCACATCTGATCTCGGACTCAACCCGGCAAATGACGGCAAGGTGGTTCGAATCCCGATTCCGCCGCTGACGGAAGATCGTCGCAAGGATTTGGTGAAGCACCTCCACAAGGTTCTTGAAAATCATCGCACGGCGGCGCGCAACATCCGCCGCGATCAGAAAGAAGCTATTGAGCGTCTTGAAAAAGACAAAAAAATCAGCGAAGACGATAAGAAGCGTTCGCTCGAGGAGCTTGAGAAGCTGACGCACTCTGAAACCAAGAAAATGGAAGACCTCTCCGCCGCCAAGGAAAAAGAGGTCATGGAAATAAAGTAGGTATTTCAGGTGCGTGTGCCGACGATTTCGCGGGCGCAGACTCTTCAAACCTTGCTGGGCAGTTCAGCCAAAGTTCGGCCGGTCGCACACTGAAGTAAAATATGATGGCTCCAATGGGCTGCTCCGCGCAGCAAGTCGACTTTTCCGCGGAGCCCTTGCACCCCTAGCTAAATCAGTGGAATATCACCTCGAACACCTCCCAGGTCGAGATGACTTGGCCGTTCCGGTCCTTTGCCGGTTTCAAGCGCCACGTTTTCATAGCCGCGACTGCGCTTTCATCGAACGCCGGTCCACCGCTCCTCACGATCTGAATGTTTATCGTGCGTCCGGAGGTTGTAACGATAGCTTTCAGGGATACCGTGACCTGATTTCCCGTTCTCTTCACGCCTTGGGGAAAGCTACCGGCAGGGCAGTATTCGCAGGTAGGCTGGCCAACTCCGTTGGTTCCCGCTCTCGGGATGTCCGAATAGTTCAGATTTGGATCGTCCGCGGCGGGAGGGTTTTCTTGATGAGGAGGCCCTTTGGCGACGGGGACTTCGACGAACGTCACCGTGCTGTTCCAGCGAAATTTTCCGTTGATAAAGAAAAAATACGCTATGGGAATCGGCCTGTGTGGCAGGTCGCCAACGTTCGGAGGGCTCCAGCTCGCCAGGAATAAATCCAGCGGCGTCTGAAGCGTGTCATAGATATCCGTAGCGACTATCTCTTTTGCACTAAAGACTCCTTCGCGCTGCGATAGGCCCCTCATTCGAGCCTCAAACGCGCTTTCTTGTTGCTCCAACCTCGCGCCGTAAGGCGCGGACCAGCTCTTACCCTTCTCTTTGCCAAACGTCCTTACGAGCCAGTTCTCATAGTCTGGAATTTCAGTCCCCTGAATCATTCGTCCTAGTCGGACAGTGTCGTCGCTCTTTGCAGCCGCGCGCATATCGTCCAGAAGATGAATCAAGCCATCTGCCGTATCAGGATACGGAACTGGATTTGCCGCTTCGGAAGTTGTGGGGGTAGGTGTCTGCGCTTTAATGGACGGCAAACACCCAGTGGAGACAGTGAGCGAGCACAAACCGATCCAACATCGAACCGTCGCTCGAACTAGTTCCTTCCGCATGCGTTCTCCGCAGTGTCCATCCAATGCCCCGGGGTTATATCGTAAACGGCCCGAGCTGGCTAGGACTTTCCATTCGCACGCTGACATCTTCATCCTTTGTACACAATTTGCCTTATCGAACCCGTTGTGGCTTCGCGCGAGAATCAATCGCCCAATCCACGCGTGAAGTAGTCGGCGACTCCCGGCCGGAAGAGAGGTTTTGTATGGCACGTAGCACTGGAACAAAAATCGCTTGGGCGGTGCTTGGTTCGGCTGCATGCGCGGCTGCAGCTCTGCTTGCGCGAAGAAACTCGCCGCGATTCAGGCTCGACGGAAAGGTCGTTTTTGTTACCGGTGGATCACGCGGCCTGGGTCTTCTGCTTGCGCGCGAATTTATGGATCGCGGCGCCAAGGTTGCGGTTTGCGGCAGAGATGAGCAGGAACTGACGCGTGTGCGCGAAGAGTTCGCGCCCGCCGGAGATCGCTTCTTTGCGATTCAATGCGACTTGGCCGACAACGATCAAGTGGTCTTTACATTGGAAACCATAGAGAAAGCATTTGGACCGATCGACGTGCTCGTCAACAATGCCGGCACAATTCAGGTCGGGCCGCTCGAAAATCAGCAACTCGACGATTTTTATGCCGCAATGCGAACGAACTTCTGGTCAGCGGTTCACACAACTCTCGCTGTTTTGCCGGGAATGAAGAAAAGAGGAAACGGACGCATCGTAAATATCACGTCTATAGGTGGAAAAATCGCAGTTCCACACTTGCTGCCGTATTCCGCGAGCAAATTCGCGTTGATTGGATTCAGCAAAGGGCTGCGGGCGGAGCTTGCGAAAGATGGCATCTCTGTTACGACGATTGTGCCGGGGCTGATGCGAACAGGCAGCCCACGAAACGTCGATACCGCAGGGCAGCATGAGAAAGAATATAGCTGGTTTGCCGTCGGCGACTCGTTGCCCGGTGTTTCGATGGACGCAAAACGCGCGGCTAGAAAGATTGTGGATGCGTGTGTTGCCGGCAGCGGTGAGGTCGTCCTCGGCGCGGCTGCTCACGTTGCGGCGCTTTTCGAAGCGTTTGCGCCGAACACAGTGAGTGCCATTTTTGCCGCCGTCAATGAGTGGATGTTGCCGTCGCCAGGCGACGCCAATCGTAAAAAGAAAGGCTTCGAGGCCGAGAATCCGATCACGCAGAGCGTCCTAACATCGCTTACGCGTGACGCGGAACTCGAAAACAACGAAGCCTAACTAGATTTCCGAATACGCTTACCTAAACAGCAGCGGCGCAACATCGTCGAGATTGTGGCGCCAGACTGTCCACTCGTGTCTGCCTTCCCCGACTACGAATTTGTGCTCTATCCCCGCTTTCGTCAGAGCGGCATCGAAACCGTGAACGCCAGGACCGACAAGCGCGTCGTCTTTTCCGACGCCGACCCAGAACAATTTGAACTGTTTGTTCGCAATCGACGGATCTTTAAACATTTTCGCGTATTGCTGTTCTGCCTGCGGACCCGCCGCGGGACTCATCATCACCACGTAGCGGAATAACTCAGGTCGATTGAAGGCCACGTTCAGAGTCTGCCCGCCGCCCATGGAGAGTCCGCCGATCCCGCGTTCTTCGGGTTTTTTCGAAACTTTGAAATTCGATTCGACGAGGGGCATAACGTCGTTGATAAGGTCCTTGCCGAAGAGTTGGAGTTCTCCGGATTGCGCTCCTCTTCCGCCGCCAGGGAAAGCCTGCGCAGGTGCGTTTGGAGAATTTTCTGCCGGACCTGTCCACCAGCTCTGAATTGTGTGGCCCAGAGGCATGACGACGACCATTGGCTTGGCTTTTCCGGCGTTGATCAGATTATCCAGGATGATGTTTGCGCGGCCGATCATCACCCAACCGGATTCGACATCGCCTGCACCGTGCAACAAATAGAGAACGGGCAAGTCCTTTTCTTTTTCGTAGTTTGGGGGAGTGTAGACCCACACGGTGCGGCTGACTTCGAGTGTTTTTGAGATATACGGCACGATGCGGACTTGACCGTGCGGGCCGGCCTGCGCGTCATAGAATTGCGGGCCGTCGCCGGGAACTTCGACGACGCTCGTGGCGCCGAAGCCGCCATACCCATATTTCGTATTGGGATTGCGCGGATCAAGAGCGGTTACGCCGTCAACATTGAACGCATAAGCGTATATGTCCGGCGGGAGCGGACCGATCGTTGCGGACCACACGCCGTCCTCGCCCTTCGTTAAAGTGGCAGTTTGGCCGCCTAATTCGCCGCTAACGGTCACTTTTTGCGCGTTTGGGTCATAGTAACGAAACGTAATCGAACGATCTGGATTGATCTGAGGCGAGACAACCATCGGGCCGCGTCCGCCGCGCCCTCGACCTGCGCCGCGCCCTTCCGCTTGCGCGCCCTGCGGGGGACCCGCAGGAGCCTGCGCGACTGCCACGCCTGCAATCAATGCTATCGATACAGCGAAAAGTGCGATACGCGAAACCTTCATTCCCACCTCACTAAGTCCCGATCAGAGTGGCGCTCGGGTGCGCCACATCCTGCCAAAACCGGGAACCGAAATCCAGTGGAATAGGACGTGAGTGGGGACACTCAATTATGCGCGGTTGTGGCCTTATTGCTGCAGCGCAGCAAGGGATGGGTTTGCGTCGCCACCACCGCGGTGAGTGAACCTGCTCAGGACGAACTCTTGCGCTACCGTGGAGAGCATGCGCTCAGCCGTACTGATCGCGAATCCGGAGAGCACTAATCCCGTGCCACGGTCGGACTGAGGATAATAGAGATTTGAAAGTGCGGAGGACGCGAGATCGCCTCCCACGGTGGAATAATTCGGCTGCCATCTGCCGTTGTCTCCTTTGCAGATGAATGGAGCCAACATCGCGTGCCGAAACCGCGACCGCGTCGAGCCCGTTCCCTGGTAGAAGTACCGTGGATCCTGATGCAGCAGGGAAGGTAGAATGGCGCCTCCGATCATGATGTCAGTGAAACTGTCGGTAGCATCCGCGCTAAACCGTTCGCTGTAACCCTTCATCCCTTGCCTATAGTTGGGAGTATCCGCCGCCTGGTGTATAGCGGCCATGATTGCGATTCCGGCGCCGGCTACAGGGTCGTGAGAGACTTTCAGCGCAAGCCTGAACTTCATCCCGGCTGTGAGCGGTGCCGTATTATCGCCTTCATACGAGACGTAGAAGTTCGGGATGATGCCGAGAACACGCTGTGTTTCCTCAAACTTGACCTGTTCCGTCGCAATCTCGAAGGGATTGCCGGAAACTCGCACGGTGGTCTGCTGCATTGCAAGAGCGAGTCGCACTTCTCCGAGAATCTTGACTTCTCCCGGAGCAATCGTGACAGCGGAGGATGACGCCGCAAAACCCTGTGCGCGGATATCGATCCGGTAGGGAACTCCCGGCGTGACATTGTCAAACTGGAAAAAGCCATTTTCGGACGATTCCACGGTGCGGCCATCGCCGGTTTCGGCACCGGCGAGGACAACCGTGGCGCCGGGGACGATGTCACCGTTCACGTCCGTGACCGTGCCCATAATCTGGCCCGGCAGTGTTTCGGGCGTTTGAGTGGCCTGAGCGAGAGCATGGGTTGAAAAAGCGAACGCCATCGCGGTAACGATCGCCACGCGAATGAGGATGTATTGAACGGCCTCGGCTAACCGGCCGGATTTGCCGACTGCGCGAATCATATTTGCTCCGTTAGGTATCCCAAAAATGATGGCATTGAATTTGGCCTGCGAGTAGGGCCATCCGGGCGCATGTTTCCAGCCCGAAAAACCTGTTCTAACGTACAGGTCGCCGCCTGATTTGGATGGGAGTGTACGTGTCCGCCGTAGGGGCGCTTGCTTGCTGCGCCCACTGGCGGTAAGCGTCGCTCGTATCGGGCCGTAGCGCCGCGCTTCATTGTGATCTTCTCTTCGCGCCGTCATCCTGAGCGAAGCGAAGGATCTCTCTTCGTTTTCACTATGCCAAGCCACCCTACGCGGCCTTACTGCGCGGCACCCTTCCCGTAAGGCGCATGCACGCTTCCACGCTCAACCCTAACGCTTAACGCCGTTCGCCGCCCGTCGACGAAAATATCGCCCTAAAGATGGCGGAGGTGCCGCGACTGGAGCTTCCGGATTTACCCGATCGTGTTATCGCGGCCACCGCATGCTTTCTAAAAGTTCCGGTTCTGAGTCGTGACCGAAAAATCAGAATATCCTTGATTCAGTCGATCTGGTAAATGACAGCGCATGGCGCATCCGCAGAAACTCGTTTTGAATTTGCGCTGGGCTTGCAGCGCTGGCTTTGTGGACCGGTGTGCAAAGAGTCAGTTTGATGTGGGTTTTTCGATGTGCTCGATCACGATGGTATCAACAGGAGCTTTTGTCGATTTTAGTTGAAGGCCAAGTTGGTCTTGGAGCGCATCCCAAAGTAGAGGAGCGGAGGAAACGGGTAAGTCAGCGGGATCGCTGTCGCTCGGCGGGCGTTCGCGTGTCCATTTCAGGGCGTAGGTATATTTGCCGGTGAGGCCGGTTTCGTCGATGATCTTACGTCCAGCCGTCTCGGATTGACGCGAAAGAATGTCTATCAGAACGCTGATTGGCTCGTCTGTGACATGGTTAATCTCCACATAGCCCTCGTTATGCCCATCGCTGCCGCTCTTGCTTCCGTCGTCCTTCGATGGGCTGATCTTAGGGCCGCCTTTTGCGATCACGAGAGCAAATACGGGAAGTTCCTTCGTTTGGTGACCGATTTTCAACTGAAAGCGGTCCTCGAGAAGAGAACGCATCATGGACTGCATCTCTTCAGCTTGTTTCTTCGCATCGTATTTTTTGTGCCACTCCGCGGCGGTCGAATCGGGAATTTTTGCGTCGATTGCATATTTGTCTGAATTGATCCAGTCCGGCCCGCCCGAGAGTTGGTCGTCGGTTATGCCGTACGCATATTTAATCAAGAACTCGGCTGTGACGCCCACCGCACTATAAAGATCACCACGCATATGAATATCGTATCCGCGGTGGTATCCGGCTGGCTTGATCGATACGACTTCGAACGATGGCCCGGGCGCGGCGGA
>DATEGW010000025.1:0-5638 GCA_035279845.1 Candidatus Acidiferrales bacterium
CCGGCGTCCGCTTTGGGGAAATTTGCGTGTAGCGTGACTCTGTTGCCCTTCAAAACGTCGAGACTGCGCACCCAGGCTTTCTGCCCCGGTGCGCGGACTTCGATGCGGTGTGTGCCCTTGCTGAGCTTGATCGTCGAAGGCGTTTGCCCGACGAAATGCCCGTCGGCGTAAATCTCGGCGCCTTCCGTTTCCGAAGTAACCAGCACGTTGCCCGTGTCGGCAGTGTCCTGTATTGCAGCATCATCGGGATCCTGCGGGACAGGCGACATCGGTCCCACGTGGCTCGAAGGGCCCGCGACGTGGCGCGATGGTTCGTAGGCGGCTGCGAGGTTGACGTCGAACTTATCGGACTTAAGCAGAAAATACGTGCCTTCGCGCCGGCCCGTCATGGCGATCCACGCATATGGGCCGTCGGTCATGTTGATTTGCTCCGTGCCGTAGCCGTCCATGGAGACGCGCAGGATCATGGCATGATCGAGCCGCGTGCCGAAGACGGTACGCGTCTTGTGGAAATATCCGCCGGGAACGTTCGTGCGATAGGGTGTCTTCCCGACCGCAACTCCGTCGATTTCGACGGTCGCGCCGGACGGCCTGCTCGTAATGGTGAGTGTGTTCGCGTACGCCTGCGGTACGGGCAGCAAACAAGCCAGCAGCGCAAGCGATGCCCATAGACAGTGTCGCCTCGATGGCTGCATCGGAGCCCTCCGAGGAATTAGTTTTAGGACCTTAAATTGTCATCACTGGGATGCCAGTGTCAAGAACAGAGATGAATTTAGCAATCAAGCATGCGGCACCACATTGCTGCGCCGAACGTTACGGCGCGTGAGCCGTGAAACTCTGATAGTCATCATTCGGAGGAGGAACTGGCGCCTGGTCTTTACTATTGTTCACGTCGGCTGCCGGCTGCGCGCTTGGGGATGCAGTTGCGATTTCATCGAGAGAGGGCAGTTTTTGGGCAGGCGCTTCGCCGCTGACGAACGGCAACCGGATCACTACGACCGCTCCCTTGCCCACTCCCTTAGAATCGATTTGCAGCGTTCCGCCGAGCTGGCGAATGCGTTCACGCATGCCGCGGATACCGACTCCAGGTGTACCTGCCGAGGCCATTTCATGAATTTTTTCGGGCGATATGCCTTTGCCGTCGTCTTCTATGCGGACGCAAACATCGTGGTTCGCGCGGCTGATCCGGATATTTGCATTCGTCGCGCCTGAGTGCCGGTGAATATTCGTGAGGCTTTCCTGTACAACGCGAAAAATAGCAACCTCCGAATCGCGCGAAAGGCGGCCGAGATCGTCGGGTAGTTCCAGTTTCACGTTGATGCCGCTACGCCCTGAAAAGCCGTCGGTGTACCACGGAAGCGCGGAAGAGAGGCCGTTTTCGTCGAGCAGGGGCGGATGAAGCAAATAGGAGATCGTGCGAACGTTGGCGCCCGTCTCGCGAACGATTTCCTGGCTATCCTTCACAATGCCAATCGCCTTCGCCACACGCTCCATCTCGGACTCTAACCTCGCTAAATTCACGCCGAGGGCGGCCGTCGTCTGGCCGATGCTATCGTGCAAATCGCGGGCAATGCGCCGCCTCTCTTCGTCCTGCAATTGAAGCAGGCGTGCCGTCAATTCGCTGAGGCTCTCATTGGCTTGATCGAGCTGCTTCGTGCGGTGGCGAACTTTTTCTTCCAGCGCGCCCTGTTCGTGCCACAGCTTTTCATTTTCGCGGCGGTTTACTTCTCCTATCGCGACAATTGCGGCGCAGGCCAAGACCCATGCGAGCACAGTGATCGCCTGGGACACGCCAAGCCTGAACGAATATAAAGGTTCGACGAACCAATACATTCCGCCCAGAACGGTGATTGCAATGCTTGCGAACGACGGCCAACGCCCACACCGCCACGCGGCAACCGCAACCGCCGGAAAGGCGGTAATGAACGGAGCCAGTTCCCCCAGAAAAGGACGCAACGCGCGGGCCAGGACCAGCGCAAGCGCCGCCGACACGAGAGCAGTGGCCCAGCGGATGGAGGTACGCGCGAAGGCGGAAGTAGACACGCCAGCGTCCATGGACACTCCTCCTCTCAGGCACGAAGGGCGGGAACAACCTATATAGGTCCTTGCGGGACACATAGTCAAGGACAATATGTTTTGGGCCGTCTGCATCTCGTTGGTAAGCCGTGATTTGCGTGCTGCAGGCTGAGTGCAGTGGTCGCGGTATACTGAAACCGATTTCCATGTCGCTGGGTATATACATTCAGGTGCCGTTCTGCCAGACGAAGTGCACCTACTGCAATTTTCATACGGGCGTGGTCGCGCGCGAGCGTTACCAGCCGTACGCGAATGCCGTCTGTCAGGAAATCGCAGAGACGCGTGAACTTAATGGTGAGACAGTCAACACAATTTACGTTGGCGGCGGGACGCCGAGCTTACTCAGTCCGGCTGCGCTTGGGAGAATGCTGGACGCGCTGCGCGAAAAGTATCGGGTTGAAGCCGGGGCTGAAACTACACTCGAAGCCGACCCTGAAACAATTCATCAGGAAAAGGCTGCCGCTTGGCTTGCCGCAGGATTCAACCGAATCAGCATGGGAGTTCAATCATTTCACGATAATGAATTGCGGGCCTCCGGACGGATGCATCGCCGCGAAGACATTTTTCGCGCCACAGAAACGCTTCGCGTCGCAGGATTGCAAAACATCAGCATGGATCTGATCGCCGGGCTTCCTCACCAAACGCGCGAATCGTGGGAAGCTTCCATAACCGAACTGCTTGCGATCCGCCCGGAACACGTCTCGATCTATCTGCTCGAAATTGACGAGGGCAGCCGGCTCGGCAGGGAATCCCTGGCGAATGGCACGCGTTATAGCGCGGCCGCCATTCCTTCGGACGATGCGCAAGCTGAATTTTACGAATCGGCTTGCGCGCGTCTCGCGGCCGCCGGGTACGAGCATTACGAAATTTCCAACTGGGCGCTTCCCGGAAAGCGCTCTAGGCACAACGTGAAATACTGGCGGCGCGAACCATATCTCGGATTTGGTGCGGGCGCGCATTCGTTCGACGGCGCGAAGCGCTGGGCGAACGTCCATGATTCGACGCGCTACGTCGAAATCATAACGAGCGGAGCTTCCACGCACGAGCAGGTTGAGTGCGTGACATCTGAGCAGGCCCTCGACGAAGAAATTTTCCTTGGACTGCGCCAATTGGAAGGAATTGATCTTGATGCGATTGCGGCAAGGTTGGATATTGAATTCTCCCGCCGGGAAACGACGCTGCGCCAAGCAATCAGACGTTTAGAGGCGGAGGGTTTCGTCGAGACCGTCGGCTCGCGCGTGCGGCTAGCGCCGTCGCGGCTCACGGTCTCGAACGAAGTTTTCGTGGAGCTGCTGAACAGCTGACGATCAGTCAGCAGCCTGCGCCTGAGCCACAGGAACAGCCTTAGGCTGCCCGCCTAGCTTGGCGATCACCATATAAACGATAAATCCGGCTATCATGCTGTAAAGCGGCGCGATCTGGTCCCAGTGCGTAGCGCCCGTCCGCGCAGCAAGGGCGGGAATCAACGGCAGAATGCCAATCACGAATCCGACTGCCCACGCCAGATAGCCTGCCAAGTTGATGCCTTGTCGCGGTCCTGTCCATCTGCCGCGCGAAAGCAAGTAGTCGGCGAGCATCGCGCCGCAGATCGGCCCAAACGACGCCCCCACGATCGAAAACACGCTAATCAGGTTCGACGCCATACCTGTAATTGCGAGAATGATCCCAATCGTGACGGCTACCATGGATGAACCGATGCGGGGCACGCGTGGAATCATCGTGGCAAAGCTATTGCCCGCGATGAACGAGCAGAAGCATGATGCGACGATCGATGCGATCGCAAAAAGGAAAAACATCGCGCTCGCCCCGAACCCGCCGATCGAGCCGATTACTTTGTCATACGTAAAGCCGGTCCCGGGATGCATTCCATTCGCGCCCGCGACCGAGAGCAATGGCAATGCGCCCGCATAAATCGTGGCAATCACGACGCCAAAAATTCCCCCCAGTTTCACGTCACTGCCGTTTCGAGCGTTCATACCGAAATCCGCTCCCGCGGCGCCCGCTGTGGCGAAAAAGCCGATCACGGCCGAAACGATCAGGCTGAACGACACCATCGAATTCGAGTCAGTGGGTTGGAAACTGGAAATTCCGCCTGCCGTCTTGATAAAAACGTAGAGCACCATCAGAGCGGGAATAATCGTCAGGATTAGGGAAGCCTTCGCGACGTATTGCACGCCCTTGGCGCCCACGATCCCCGTTCCGTACCCCCAGATGATCGCTATCACAGTAAAAAGTAGCGTGCCCGCGCGCGGATCCTTGCCCAAGCCTTCGAGGATGTACTGGGTCGCGAAGAAGGTGGCTACCGCGAACCACCCGATTTGCAGCAGTCCCATCAATATACCAGGCATCAGGTAACCGCCACGGGTCCCGAACGTCGAGCTTCCAACCACGTACAGCGGGTAGCCGGTCTTCATTCCAAACATTGCCGGCGCATAATAATAGAGCGCGTAGCTGAGAATGCCCGCCACGATGATCGCTCCCACACAGAACAACGGCGTGGCGTGCTGTAGCGGGCCATCCGCGAGCGCCTGGAAGAAAACCACCCAGAGGAAAATACCGGCATAGCTCGGCGCGGTGTTTTTGTACCACGGCGCCCTGTTTGCCTGCGGATTGGGCGTCGCTTTGGCGATATACGACGGTAGGTTTGGCATGGTGGCCGTTTATATACATTGCCGCCGTGCTAGAAGCAAACACTTTTTAGGAGGAGGGCTACAGGGGAGGGAGCGACCCTCAGGCGACCACTTCAGCCGTTCCGCCTTCGTATTCCACTGTGCTGCCCGCGGCGTGCTGCTCCCGGCGCACATAACCCATGCCAATCGCCGTGCCTGAAGCAGGCGAATACGCGGCGCTGGTAATCGCGCCAATATCGGTGCCGTTAGCGCGCAGCTTGGTGCCAGGCAATGGAGGTTGCGCTGAGGAGAATTTCAGCCGCACACGCTTGCGGTTCACTCGTCCTTGCGAACGGACGCGCTCTACAATCTCCTGTCCCGTATAGCACCCTTTGTTGAAATTGACATGCGTGCCTTCCACGGCAGCCTCGTGCGGAATTACAGTGTCGCCGAAATCGATGGGGAACCACGGCACGCCCGCTTCGAGTCGTAGAGAATTCAGCGCAATCATCCCAATCGGTGCACCGCCATGCGCGCGCACGGCAGCTTCACTCGTCCGCCACAATTGCGCAAGCGCGTCGCGGTTCCCCACGATCTCGGCGCCCGTTTGGCCAAAATGCGAACGTCGCAGCAAGCGGCATGGAATCTGCTCGATATGAACCTCGCAAACAGCCATATCCGGCAGCTCGGCAACATCAACGCCGGCGATTTGCTTTAGCACATCGGCGGCGCGAGGGCCTTCGATTGCGAAACTACCGGTTGCGTCTGTCGCGTCTTCGAGCTTCACTTGTGACCCGAGAATGTATTTTTTCAGCGTCGCGATGGTCTGCCCACGAAGCGACACGTGCGAGCGCAGCAAAATGCTTTCCGCCAGCGCGTAGATCTCCAATTCTGCAAGGATGCGGCCCTGCGGATTCAGCAGTAGCGCGAGCGTCCCGCGGTCAACCGCAAGA
>DATEGW010000026.1:0-3888 GCA_035279845.1 Candidatus Acidiferrales bacterium
CACAAAGTCATCGGCCTCCAATATCTTTTTCTATCGCTCTTCGCCGTCACCACTGGCATCCTTCTCTCCCTCCTGATGCGTTACCACCTCGCGTGGCCCAAGGGACATCTGCCCTTCATCACCGGCGGCATCATGACGCCCGAGCAATACCTCGCGCTCGTCACCATGCACGGTACGATCATGGTCTTTTTTGTTCTCACCACTGCGCCGCAAAACGCATTCGGCACGTATTTTCTGCCGCTTCAGATCGGCGCGCGCGAAATGGCCTTTCCCGTTCTCAATATGATCGGCTTCTGGCTCACGTTCATCGCTTTCATCGTTCTGCTCGCGGCATTTTTCGTGCAAGGCGGCGCGCCCATCAGCGGCTGGACAGCCTATCCTCCGCTCAGCGGCCTCGGCGACATTACCGGTCCCGGCGAAGGCGCGGGCCAGACTCTGTGGATCGTTAGCATCCTGATCTTCTGCGCTGCGTCCGTGCTGAGTTCCATTAATTTCATCGCAACTACCATCGAAATGCGCGCGCCCGGCATGAAGATGATGCGCATGCCTCTCACGGTCTGGGCATGGTTTATCACGGCCATCCTGATTCTGCTTTCGTTCAGCGTCCTGCTCGCTGCCGGAGTGCTGCTCTTATGTGATCGCTCGTTCGGCACCAGCTTTTTCTTACCGGCAGGCTTGGTCGTCACTGGTCAATTGCAGACTCACAGCGGCGGCTCGCCTCTTCTCTGGCAACATCTCTTCTGGTTCTTCGGCCACCCCGAGGTATACATCGCGATCCTTCCGGGCATGGGTATGACGTCGCAGGTGCTCTCCACCTTCTCGCGCAAACCGGTATTCGGCTATCCCGCGATGGTCGTCACGCTCAGCGCGATCGGCGTTCTCGGCTTCGGCGTCTGGGGACATCACATGTTCGTCAGCGGCATGAGCCCCTATTCGGGGTTCACGTTCTCAGTGCTCTCCTTGTGCATTGCCGTGCCCTCCGCCGCAAAAACGTTTAATTGGATCGGCACGCTATGGGGCGGGAAAATTCAATTCCGCACTCCGATGCTTTTCGCGCTCGGCTTCGTTTCGCTTTTCATCACCGGCGGCCTCTCTGGAATTTTCCTCGCGCAGCCCGCCATCGACAACATGCTCCACGCCACGTACTTCGTCGTCGCGCATCTTCATCTCGTCATGGGCGTCGCTGCAATCTTTGGGGTCTTCGCGGCCATCTACTATTGGTTCCCGAAAATGTTCGGCCGCGCGATGAACGAAACGCTCGGCAAATGGCACTTCTGGCTCACGTTTGTCGGCGTGTATTGCATCTTCGCCCCGATGCACTTCCTCGGCACCGCAGGCGGCATCCGCCGTTACGCCGACGACACCGGCGCAGCCTATCTCATCGGGCTCCAGCCGCTTCATTTCTTCATGACGATCGCGGCGCTCGGCACCGCCGCCGTTCAGCTGATCTTTTTCTGGAATTTTTTCGCCAGCATGAAGAGCGGCGCGCCCGCCACCGCAAATCCCTGGGACGCCACCACTCTCGAATGGACCGTCTCATCGCCACCGCCGCCCGATAATTTCGGCAGCGCAAAAATCACCGTCTACCGCGGCCCCTACGAATACAGCGTCCCCGGCGCCCCCACCGACTTCACCCCCCAAAACATCCCTCCCGCCACCTGACCAGCTTGATTCGTATAGTAAGCAGGAATTCAGTATTTTTCGCGTTATTACAGAGTTTGTGTATAAGGCCTCGGTGCCCATACTCAAGCCCGCGTCGCTCGGGCCGCAACTCGCGGAGGCTAACTATGCGCTCATACAAAAGTACTGTTTTTCGAGCTGTTCGTGACGAGCAGCGTCATTGCAGCGGCGATCACCTTAGCGGTGTGGTTGCCGTCCTACGGTCGTACCATGCGCCATACGATAAGCAGGAGCGCGACACATAAGTCCAAGCCAGCGGCGCAAATGGGGTCTCAGGTGCAGCAACCTGGGAAGCCTGTAAACGCTAAAGCCGTTGCAGAGCAGTTCGGAGCGCTTCCGCTCAGCTTCGAGCCTAACGTCGGCCAAACCGATTCGTCTGTCCGCTTCATTTCGCACGGGACTGGCTACACTGTCTTCCTCACCGCACAAAACGCTGTCATCACGTTCGAAGAACAGGCAAAGCGAGAATCCGCGGCGCTGGCTCACATGACGCCTGCGAAACGCAAACTATTCAAAATGGGGAAGTTCTATCGAGCATCGCCGCGTTTCAGACATTTGAGAAAAACGGAAGTGTAAACATCCGGCTGGCGGATTCTAACGAGCACCCCAAGATCGAACCCTTTGGTCGACTACAAGGCGAAACCAACTACTTCATCGGGAACAATCGTCGGGATTGGCACACGGGAATCGCAAACTACAGCCAAGTGAAGTATGAGTCGGTCTATCCGGGAATCGATTTGATCTATTACGGCAATCACCACCAACTCGAGTTCGACTTCGTGGTTGCCCCTGGTGCAAATCCCCGCTCCATAAAATTGGACATGCAAAGCAAGGGTTTGCGCATCGCGAAAGACGGTGCCCTTCTGATTGCCGACAGCGATGCGCCTATGCAACTACATGCGCCAAACTCGTACCAAATGATCGGCAGCAGGAGGGTCTCAATCCCAAGCAGGTTCGTGGCGGAAGCCGGGAAGCAGGTAAGTTTTGAAGTCGCCAACTATAATCACCAATATCCATTGATTATAGATCCGTCGTTTGGGTATTCCACATACTTGGGCGGCAACGTCTATGACCTATCCATCGGCTTGGCCGTGGACTCCGCCGGGAACACGTATCTTGCCGGCCAGACATTTTCGACGACATTCCCCACGGCCGACGGTTACTCCACGGTTGGTAACGAAAACGGCAAAGGTTATGTCGCAAAGCTGGACCCGACCGGCACGACACTCCTTTACTCGACCTATGTCGGAGGATCGGGATCGGACAATGCGGCCGGCATTGCCATCGACGGAACCGGTGGTGTCTATACGACCGGTTTTACAACCTCTACGGACTTTCCCGTCGTCAATGGATTTCAGGCCGCATTGGGCGGCCCCTACGGAAACGCGTTCGTAATGCGCCTGGATACCACGCAATCAGGTGCCGCTTCACTCGTCTATTCTAGTTTCATAGGAGGCGGCGGTAACAGCACCAGTTCTGCAGGAGACACCGGCTTTGCAATCGCTACTGACGGCAATGGCCTGGCCTACGTCACTGGCCAAGCCACGTCTGACACGTCAACAACCCCGTTTCCGACGACCAGTACGGCCTTTCAATCCACACTGGGAAGCGAATACGGTAACGCGTTCCTGACTGTAGTTGACACGAATCTGTCGGGTACCGATTCGCTCGTCTATTCGACGTACCTTGGCGGGGCGAGCACAGGGTTTGGTGACTACGGCATGGGAATTGCCGTTGACGGCGCAGGCGATGCGTTTATCACGGGGCAGACCACGTCCGACTGGCCGACACCGTTTCCGACCAGTTCAAACGCGTATCAAACGAATCTGAACAGCGGGTATGGAAACGCTTATGTGACGGAAATTGCAACTGCACAATCGGGGTTAGCTTCGCTGCTCTATTCAACTTATCTTGGAGGTACGGGGGACAGTTCAACTCAAACCGGTGATGGCGCCCAGGCTATTGCCATCGACTCGACCGGAAAGATATACCTCACCGGTCGGGCCAACTCCCCGGATTTTCCGACGACCGCAGGTGCGTATCAGGTGAGCAACAGCTCTTCGGGAAAGGCCTTTGTCGCGAAGCTCGATCCAACGCAATCCTCGAATCAGTCGCTTATGTACTCTAGTTACCTCGGCGGCAGCAACGGCGAGCTAGGGGCATCCATTCTCGCCGACAACTCCGCCATCGCCTATATTGCCGGGGCAA
>DATEGW010000027.1:0-45370 GCA_035279845.1 Candidatus Acidiferrales bacterium
CGGATGCGCGTATCGTCCGCAACTTTGCCCTTATCCAGCGGGACGTTAAAGTCCACGCGAATGAACACTCGCTTGCCCGCCAGATCCAAATCTCGAATCGATAATTTGTTCATATGATTTCCTAAAAAGATGAAAGTCATCCTGAGAGAATGTCACTTTCTTGTGCAATGTTGAATCTGCGTAGCCGCCGCAAATCAAAAAATTCATCATCCTGAGGAGCGCGAAGCGACCCGAAGGACCCCTCTTGCCTTCTTCTCCTCTGTCGCTGACTCTGACTCCGCCGCGAATTTGGTTCAGCAGCCGGCTCGAAGAACCCCTCTCACTCAATCGCAATAAGAGGGATTCTTCGCCTTAAGGCCCCGGACGGTGCAGTTGTGGTTGCCTACAGACTCTTCGCCAGCAGCTTGATCAGATCAACGCAGCGCGAAGAATAGCCCCATTCGTTGTCGTACCACGCGAGCACCTTCACGCACTTGTCGCCGACCACGCGCGTATAGCCCGCATCGACAATTGACGAAGCCGGATTCTTGCGGAAATCGACCGACACAAGCTCCTCTTCCGTGTATTCGAGGATGCCCTTCATCGGGCCGTCAGCCGCCTTCTTCAGCGCAGCATTTACGTCCTTGGCATTCGTCGGCTTATCCACAAATACCGTCAGGTCCACAACGCTCACGTTCGGCGTCGGAACGCGCATAGCGTAGCCGTCGAGCTTGCCCTTGAGTTCCGGAATCACCAGGTGCAGTGCCTTGGCCGCGCCGGTCGAGCTCGGGATCATCGAAATAGCCGCCGCGCGAGCGCGCCGTAGGTCCTTGTGCGGCAGGTCGAGCAGATTCTGGTCGTTTGTGTAGGAGTGAATTGTGGTCATCGTGCCCACGTTGATCCCAAACGTATCGTGAATCACCTTCGCCACGGGCGCCAGGCAGTTCGTCGTGCACGAAGCATTCGAAATCACATTGTGCTTTGCTGGATCGTAGGTCTTGTCGTTCACGCCCAGCACAAACGTTCCGTCCGGATCGGTCGCAGGCGCGGAGATCAGCACCTTCTTCACCGGCCCGCGCATATGTTTCTTCGCTTCCGGGCCCGCTGTAAAACGCCCCGTCGATTCCACCACGATCTGCGCGCCAACCGACGCCCAGTCCAACTCCGCAGGATCCTTCACGCGGAATACCTTGATCGACTTGCCGTCCACGGTGATTGCATCGTCCGTGTACGTCACTTTGTGCGACAAATTGCCCAAAATCGAGTCGTACTTCAGCAAGTGAGCAAGCGTCTTCGAGTCCGTAAGATCATTTACCGCCACAAATTCGATGGCGGGATCGCCCAGCGCGGCCCGATAGATGTTCCGGCCGATGCGTCCGAAGCCATTAATTCCAACTTTTACCGGCATTTATCCTCCGAGAGTAGAGCTATAGGTTTGTCCGTGAAAAAGCTTCACGTATATTTGATTCGGCTATTTCTCAATTCGCTACATTCAAAAGCTAAATGGGGAAAATCCACGGCGGAGCTGCCTTGAAGACCCCAACGGAACCGGCGAACAGCAACTGCACTCCAACCTCACCAAGCCGTCCAAGCGCTCGCTCAATACCGCCCGCCCACACGGGAAGTTTCGAGCGCCCTTCCGCCTCGCTGCAAGCGAGACATCTAGCTATTCAATTTTTCCAGCACAAAGATTTTGGAGTGCACAGCACGAAAAGTCAACGCAGAACGCCGGAAAGCCGTGCGAATCCACGTCGGTCCCGGCTATTACTGCGGCTGCACAATCGTGTAATCGGCAGGGATTTCGAAAAGACTCGGCTCTGGTTCGCTCCGATCAATATTCGTAAGTCGGATCGTATGGTCGCCGCCGCGGGGATCAGAAGTCTTTACTAAGACATTGATCGCTAGGTCCGGACTAGCCCAAATCTCAGTGACCACCGCGATTGGCCCGTCGTTACCCTGAGCGCCTATCGGAATTATGGCCGTGCTGCGCATCCCTGTTGCGTAAAGACCATCTATTGTTTGTGCGCCGAGATCCTCTCTTTCGATGTGAGGTCGTAGCGCTTCCGCTTGCCTTCGGACCTCGGCCGCTTGAGGCGAAATCGGTGCGAGGTCTGGTCTTTTCGGCGGCAGCAGCTGCCGTGCCGTACGTTCTCGCGGATTTAGGACGAAAGTCGCGCGAGCCGCCGGATCGCGAATCGTAATACTCGACGGAATTTTTAAGTCGGCGTTCAATATGGCCGGGTCCACAATGTATTCCTCAGTGCGCGTTCTGCCCTGAGAATCGCGGTACTGTTTTTGAGTCAAGGTATGCCGTTCGATATGCGTTCCATCGGCCAGGATTTGCGACATTTCCTCCTCAAATGTGGCGCTGTATGGCTCGCCGACCACCGTTCTTAACGCCGGAGGAATGATCACAATAGGGCCACTCGCCGAGATTGCTCCTTGCGCCTGCATATTCGCCCCACAACAAAGAAGAACGCCGCAAATGGCAATTGCCGCTCCGAGGAGCTTCATGGCACCCTCCTTGAGAAGAGAGCCGTCGCAGAGTGTTATTAAGATTCGGAGGAGTTACGGGTTTCGCGTAGCAGAAGCCGGTGTCGCTTTGATCGTCGCATTCGCAGGCGCTTCCATACTGCAATCTGGTGCGCTGGGGCCCGTGGACCCCGGGCCGCCGCAAATCTCTACTCTTGCCACCTTCGAGCCAATAAACACCACAAACGTCGTCTTTGCCGGCGGATTCCCGTAAATCCAACTCTCGGTCTCGACGCCGTCCGCATTTGCCTCTCGGAACTTCTGATCGGGACGGCCTACCGCGGCGATCACAGTCTGCTGATCCATGCCGGGCAGCGCTTTATGATCGCGGATCGCATCCTGATATGCCGGAGGCAACGTCTCGACCCAATTCACGGCTGCCGATTTCGACTTGGAAAAATCGAGCAGAGGACTGAGCGCTTCTTTAATGTCGTTTGGGCTCACATCCGGCAATGGCTTGCCGTAATCGAGCACTACCACCGCGCCGAGCCCTTCGCCGTTCCTCGCCGCAGTATCCGGGTGCACTGCAACGTCATTCGGATCGGGATCGCCGCCCAGCCCGACTTGCAGGTGATCCCATAAGTGGAACTTCTTATGGGTGCCGCCGTTGAGTTGCAGCACGATCTTTTTTGCCTCAAACGTCACCCTCGTCACCTGAACCGGATCGCCCGTACTGACGGCCGTGCCTTGCAGGCGCAACGCATCGCGATAGTCCTGATCGTTTATTGGCTTGCCCACCACAATCGTGAAGCCGTCTTTTTTCCCTGGCAGTGCCTTCGCAGCCTTGCCGAATTCGCCGTCGATATAGCGGATGATCTGCACCTTCATCTCCGCCGTGAGCGGCTTTGAAGGATCGCCCTGAATGCCCGCTGGCCCTAGACTCTTTGCGTTGTCGTCCGGAGCCGCATCCGCGGGCGAACCCGTTTTCGCCGCTAATTCCGGTGCTGGCGCGTCATTGCTGGATTGTTGGTGAGCACCCAAGGCCGAGACTTGAGGAACGTCGTCCGACGAGGCGAATTTCTGCTGTGCGCTCGTATTCTTCGAAACGTGCGAAGCGGTCGTCGTGGAGAGCGCGATGGCGGAAGCCATCAGAACACTGCAGCGGAGCAACGCGGTCATGGGGCACCTACCGATGCTGGTAAACGTATTCTAGTGCTTTTCAGCCCATTTGCAAATCCCGTAACGACCCAAAACCCGCCCCGAAAAATTACCAGTAGCTTTTCGCCCCCATGGGTTGCGCGTGCGAAATCGCCGGAAAAAAAATCTCGTCATCCTGAAAGCCGCCCAAGCGGCCTGAAGGACCTCTCTTGCTTGTGATCTGAATGAACCGCCGCCGCAAACGCCTGCCATACACGAAAATTCCCGGCATACTCCTTCAGCATCCGCTCCGGATGAAACTGCAATCCTACCAAAAATCTCTCCCGCGGATCGTAATACGCCTCAATCAAGCCATCTTCCGCATGCGCCATCGGTGTAAAACGCCGAGCCAGCTTGCGCACGCCCTGATGATGATAGCTGTTCACGTTCAGCGTCCGCTTTCCGTACCAGACATCCAGCGGCGTTCCCGCCACAACGGAAATCTTATGCCGATACGTATCGTAGTGCTCCTGATCGATGTGCAGCAGCTTCGAACGCATCTCCTTCCGCACGTCGCCAAAAAGCGTCCCGCCACACGCGATGTTGAGCAATTGATTGCCGCGACAAATTCCCAGAATTGGCACATGCCGCCTCAATGCATGGCGCAGCAGCCGTAATTCAATCTCGTCCTTCAGCGGATGCGTTTTTTCCAGATAGCGATAATTAGCTTTCTCCGCCGGATAACGTTTTGGTTCGATATCTTCGCCTTCCACGAGCAGCAAGCCATTCATGCGCTCGCGGTATTGCGCCAGCAAAGGCAGCACACCTTCCGTGGAGGGGACGATCAGCGGCAGGATTTTCAGCCCGATCAGCAGGTCGAGATGCGCCTCGCCCACATATTCGATAAACCGCGACTTCCGCTCGGTGCGGCGCGTCACCACAATCACGACGGGGCGCTTCATTGCATCAGGCTTCGCAATGCTGCAACAAGCTGCGCATCCTTTTCGCGCCCCTGCGATGCTACTCGCACATGGAACGCATCCATTCCCAGCTTATTCGAGCAGTCGCGAACGTACATGCGGTGCTCTTCGAGCAGACGCGCCTGCAATTCCGCCGCTGTAAAACGACTCTTTATCTTGAACAGCACGAAATTCGCGCCCGTCGGATATACAGCAAGGCCCGGAATCTTCCGCAGCGAGTCATAAAGCCACTCAACATCGCTCATTAGCTGTTTGCGTGCAATATGGTATTCGGCGTCGGTCGCTGGAAGCTGCGAAAGAAAATATTGCGCCAGCGTATTCAGGTTCCACGTGGGAATGAGCCTGCGCATGCGATTCAGTACGTAAAGATTTCCGCTGTAGCAGTAACCGAGACGCAGCCCCGGCACGCCGCAATGCTTGCTCATGCTGCGAATCACTAGCAGATTCGAAAAGCGATCCGCCACACTCAGCAGGCTCGGTATGGGATCGCCCGCGAAATCGATGAACGACTCATCGACGATCACCAGCTCCATATCCTTCGCGCGATGCAGAAACTCGATCATCTCGTCGCGCGGGATGAATTGTCCCGTCGGATTGCCCGGATTGATCACCAGCAACGAACGCACCGCCCGCTGTTGCGCCCAATCGAGATAGTCGCTCACGCGCAGCTCGTAACCTTGCTCGGCATCGAGCGCATAAAGCTCCGCGTCGCGCTGATCCTTCAACTTTTCGATGTATTCGCCGAACGTCGGGATCGGAATCGCGATGCGATCGATCAGGATCGCATTGATCAGCACGATTAGCTCTGTCGCTCCGTTGCCGATCACAAGAGAATCGGGATTCACGTGCAACACTTCGGCCAGGTGCCGCTGGCTCGCCGCCGCATTGCTCGAAGGATACGACTTGATCAGATTTGGCAGGTTCTGCTGCAAGTCACGCAGCATTTCTGGCGTCGGATAGTAGGGGTTTGCGATGAAGCAGAAATCGATAATCTCTTTTGCCCTCTCGTAACCGACCAAATCGGCTAACGATGGCGAATGAGACGTCTCATAAAACAGATGCGTTCGCGGTTCTTCAACAATCGCCCGCGCGGGGGTTACCGACGATGGATGCGATTGTGCCATGGGAATGTCCGGTTCCATTCTATTCCCAAAACCTCCCGGACACTGCTCGGCGAGCTGCTGTTAGGAACTCGGTTGGGCGCAACAATCTGCGCGTAACTCCGGGCTTACGGGAGTCAGTCCCCGGCTGGCTGGATTGCCTCCGGTGCCGCGGGGGCATGCAGCCCTCCGCCAAAGCCCTGCTTTAGCAATTTCGAGATCGTGCGCCGGTTTTCGAGCGCTATCTTCAGCCAGGCGAAGCGCCCCATCTGCGGGAAATAGATTCCCCGGAAACACAGTCGCGCGATAAAAATGTTGATGCGGTAACCCAGCGGCTTCTGGTTGAGCGAATCCACCGCCCGCTCGATTGCCTCTGGACTGTAACAGTTGGCCCACCCGATCCGCACCTCATTGTGAGCCTCTTCGATGCTCATCTTCAAAGGTGTGTGAGCCATCGCGAAGGGTATGAACTCTTGCCAGTGCTTCACGCGCGTGAGCCGACCGGCGGCCTCAAGTCTCTTGTACAGAGGCGTCGAGGGCAACGGCGTCAGCAACCCGAATATCGGTAGGCCGGGAGGCCAACTGCGAATTTGTTGCAGCGTCCGCTCCGCCACGCCAGTGGTGTCATTGTCCATACCGAAAATAAAGGACGTGATCGCATAGACATTCCGCTGCGCAAGCCGCTCGAGCACCGCGCTGTACTCGCTTGGCTTGTTGAAGCCTTTTTTCACGTCGGCGAGGTTCGCCGGATCGATGGATTCCATGCCGATGAAGATCCACTTTCCTCCCGAGGCCGCGATCAGATCCACCAGTTCCTCGTCGCGCAGCAGATTGGCGCTGATTTGCGCCACCCAATGCACCTGTGCATTAGCGGCGATGATGTCTCGCAGCAGCGATTTCGTCCGTTTGACGTTGATCGCAAAGTTGTCGTCTATAAAAAACACGGCAATCTGCCCGCGCTCTTCCCGTGCGCGCGCTTTCAGCAGCAGGAGTTCGTTCACCACGCTTTCATTAGACCGAAAGCGTATCGAGTCGCCGAAAAATCCCGTCACGGTGCAAAACTCGCATCCATAGGGACAACCGCGCCCGGACTCCATCGGCACGATCCGAAACGTTCCCCAGCCGTCGCCCACTCGCTTCAGCAGGGGTTGCATAAATGCAGGAAGCAAATTGAACTGGTCCAGTTTGATTTTGTCCCATGGAATCACGGGATACGCTTGCAACGACGGTTTGCGCTCCTTGCCCGCGTCGTCCACTGGCGCGTAGACGTCTTGAAGTGCGCCGCGCGCCGCATCCTCCACGATTCTCGGCCACGTCGCGTCCGCTTCGCCAAGCGCAACAGCGTCTGCATGCCGGTTGCCGCCATCCCGCCCAAGCGCTTCATCGGGCAGTTCGGTAACGTGCGGGCCGCCCATCACCACCTTTGCTCCTGCTGCGCGCGCGGCGTCTGCCATGCGATAGGCCTTGGCAATCATTCGCGTCATCGCGCCGATGCCCACCAATTCGATGTTGTGTTCACGGATGTATCGCGCGATCCCTGCTTCGTCGATTGGTTGCGCGTTCCCGTCGATCAGCACTACCTCATGGCCCGGAGGCGTGAGTGCCTGCAGCAGGAACATCCAAAGATGCGGCATGAAATTGCGGGTTACCCCATTGTCTGGGTTATAAAGTAGGATTTTCATTGAGTCCTTTTGCGAGCTAATGCAACTAATCACAAATATCCGGTTGTGGCAACACAAAACCACCTGAATGTTGACTGATTGATTTCAAGCGCTCGGCGATTGCTTCGGGGGATCGCTGGCCGACGGCTGTTCGCGGACGCGTGTACGAGTGCCGCTCGCGCGAACAGGTGGGGGCGCATGCTTGCTGCGCCCTCGATACGTCACGACACGCCGCTTTTCTTTCAGGCAATAGTCAGACAACTCATGAGGGCGAAGCTGAATCCGTTAGCAAGATGCCAATAAAACTGATTCTCGCATCGGGTTCGCCCCGCCGCGCCGAAATTCTACGCAACGCGGGTCTTTCGTTTGAAGTTCAGCCAGCCTACGTTGACGAATTACTCGCGACCAACGAACGCGCGGAGGATTACGTCCTGCGCCTCGCGAAGACAAAAGCCCAAATTGTTGCAACCACTGCTGCAAAAAACTCCGAGCGCGCATTCATCCTCGGAGCTGACACCACGGTCGTTTGCGATGGCCGTATCTTCGGCAAGCCTGAAAATGCAGCCGAAGCGCGCGAAATGCTGCATGCGCTCAGCGGCAAAACGCACGAAGTCTGCACCGGCATTGCAATCGTTCGCACTCCGGATGGCTTGCAAGCCGCCGGCTTCGAAACCACACGCGTCGCATTCTTGCCGTTGTCGCAAGATCAAATCGACGCGTACATCGCAACAGGCGAGCCCTACGACAAAGCAGGCGGCTATGGCATCCAGGGACTCGCCGGAAAATTTATCCCGCGCATCGAAGGCTGCTACTTCAACGTAATGGGCCTGCCTCTTTCACGAGCATGGCAAATGCTTCGCGCCCTCGGCTGGCGCGAAGAGTCCGCAGACGCCGCCTCCAAATAAAAAGCGCCTTAGTCTGGCCGCATCTAGCTAAGGTCCGCTTTTCAAGAGAACGGAAGCAAACGCCGCCCCTGGCAGAAGAGACACAGCCAACGGAGCGTGGCTGAAGCAAGACAAACATGTTGACTCCGAAACGCACCCTGCTAATGTGGGCCCACACTCTTTGCACTGATCTTGCAAATGACTTCAACGCTCACCATGAAACTCAAGAGCCGTTCCCACTCGGTGGCCTACGTAATTCTCGCCCTTCTCTTCGTGATTTCCTGCATCCAGTGGGTGCGCAATAGCGGCGTAAGCGTCGACTACATTCTCCACGGTGAGCAACTCGTCAGGGGTCCGTTCGATCTGGACGGCGTCACGTTGAAAATCGACAGCCTGAATCCTGAAGCGCAAGCAGCGGGTCTTCAAAAAGACGATTTCTTACTCGCAATAGACGGACGCCGCGTTGAAGGGCTCGCCGGCTTCTTCGGGCCAATACGCCGCGCGAAATTGGGTGATCGCTGGCAAGTGCACGTGCGTAGGAACAGTGCGGCCGGACCCGTGGAAAAGGATTTCTCGGTTGTACTCGCGCCATTCACATATCTCGGTGTTACGAAGGCGGGCTCCCGCGCATTTCCCTGGATCATCCTCCCCAGCATTTTTCTACCTCTATTCTGTCTCACTCTCGGATTCTGGGTCGCCGCGGTTCGCATCGGCGACGAAGCCGCCTGGCTCTTGCTCCTGATGATGCTCGGCATTGCGAACACGATCACCGAGGGCCGCGTTTTGTTTGGTTTTGAAGACGCGCTTCAGCCTTTTCTTACCGCATTCGTCATGGGATTCGAGACGCTCACTCCGCTTCCACTGGCTTTTTTCGCCATCGTTTTCCCCGAGCGGATGGCGTTTGACCGGCGATTTCCCTGGATAAAGTGGGTCATTTTTGGACCGGTACTGATCGACGCGTTGCTGTCAGGCATCGGTAATGGTGTCGCCCTGCACCATCCCTCCATCGTACAAGCCTTGGCGCCTTTTGCGAGGCCGGTCGGCGCAGTCGAACACTATCTGCGGCCCGGCGCATTTATCTTTTTTTGTGCCGTGCTGATCTATAAAACGTTGACCGCACAAAGCAGGGACGCGCGCCGCCGCTTGCTGCTCTTGGACTTGGGCGCGGCGGTCGGCATCCTGCCATACGCGATCTTGTACTTCCTTGCCGTCACTACGAACGTTAATTATCGCGGCTGGCCCCTGATTTGCGCCGTCGCGGCACTCCTCATTTTTCCGCTCACCATGGCATATGTCATCGTGGTTCATCGCGCGATGGACGTGCACCTGGTCATCCGGCAAGGGCTGCAATATCTCCTGGCCCGGCAAGGCATCTTCGTCCTTCAGATTCTGATCGCGATTGCGATCATTATTCTCGCGGCCACCGCGAGCGCAGGCAATACCGTCGGCGGCCGAATCCTCTTGTTCTCGATTGGGCTTGCGCTCATCGCGGGTGTTCGCATTTTCGCGCAGCGCCTCCGCAGATGGATCGATCGGCGCTTCTTTCGTGAGGCGTACGAAGCCGACGCGATCCTCAGTGAATTGGCGACGAAAGTCCGCTCCATCGTCGAGACAAATTCTCTGCTCGAAACAGTCGCGACCCGCATCGCCGCATCGCTGCACGTGCCCCGCATCGCCATTCTGCTGCATCAGGGTGGCGCTTTTCGGCCTGCGTATGCGCTGGGATACGCCGGGCAGTTGAATGCCGCAATCGCGCCCGAGGGTGTGACGTTGAGGCGTCTGCGCAAACAGGCGCACGCCCTCGTGAATTTCGAAGACGCCAATTCTTGGGTGCAACTCACGGACGATCGCGAGCGTGCCTCGCTCGAGCAGCTCAAGCCCGAATTGTTGCTCCCCATTTCGTTGAATGAGCAAGTGCTCGGAATCATGAGCCTGGGCACCAAGCAATCCGAAGAAGCATTTTCGAAGACTGACATCCGCCTGCTTGATTCGGTGGCGGCTCAAACCGGCTTGGCACTCGAAAATGGCCGCCTCACTCAGGCGATTGCGGTCGAGATCGCTGAGCGAGAAAAGCAAAATCGGGAAATCGAGATCGCGCGCGACGTGCAGCAGCGTCTCTTTCCGCAGGAATATCCGCCGGTGGCAGGCCTTGACTACGCAGGCGCGTGCCGCCCAGCGCTCGGCGTTGGGGGAGACTATTACGATTTTATGCTCCTCTCAAAGAGCGAGTTGGGCATTGCCATCGGAGACGTTTCGGGAAAGGGAATTCCGGCGGCGTTGCTTATGGCTACTCTCAGAGCGTTCTTGCGAGGCCAGACCGTCGAACGCAAAAAGGACCTGACATCTCTGATCGCTAATCTGAACCGGCTCGTGTATGAAAGTTCGGAGAGTAATCGGTACGCGACGTTCTTTTATGCAGAGTTCGATGCGGCCTCCCGCACGATGAACTACGTCAATGCAGGCCACAACGCGCCGATGGTCTTCCGTCAGCGCAATGGCGTGCCGGACGTGCTGCGCCTGGATACGGGAGGGCCGGTAATCGGGCTTATGGAAGGTTGGGAGTACAGCCAGGGAACTATCGAACTCCAGCCGGGAGACGTGTTCCTTGCCTATACAGATGGCATTAGTGAGGCAATGAATGCGGCTGATGAGGAATGGGGCGAGGAGCGGATGAGAAGCGCCGTGCTCGCCAATCAGCACGCAAGGGCGCAAGGTTTAATCGAGCAGCTGATGAGTTCAGCCGACGAATTTGTAGCAGGCGCTCCGCAACACGATGACATGACCCTCATCGTCGTTCGCCTGATTTGATGTAGCTCGTGTGGGTGGTTTGGACCCGAGGGTGGCTTTCGTAGCGCCCGGCTTGCCTGCGTAGTGAGCAGGCGGTTCTAGCCGGGCACCGCTCGAACGGCTCCCGTTATCGCGAAGCCACCACGAACACACAAATTTAGGGTTAAGCATGCACCGTAGTCTTGCGGAAAAAAAACGGCGGCCAAATCGCCGCCGGCAAACGGATTCTGTAGGGGCGCTGCTTGTTTACCCTGAGTGCTTTTGCGAAGGGCCGCGCCCCTTTCGTGTACGCCAAATCCGAAAACAGCTCAGGTTGCAACCGCGACCGACGAATTCACCGTAACCGCTACAACGCCGCTCGCCGCCGTCAAATTCGCATTTCCCGAATACGCAGCCATCACATGCACTGCACCCGCCGGTAGATTGCTGGTTGTGACTGAGGCCGTTCCGCCCGCCACCACGTTCCCAGTCCCGAGCGGAGTCGAACCATTGAAAAAGCTCACCGTGCCAAGTGACGCGCCACTGGGTGCGGGAGAAATCGTCGCCAACAGCGTCACGGGATGCCCCATCATCGCAGGGTTCGGCGAAGCCGAGACTGTCAACACGGGCGCCGTCTGCGTCGGCGGTGCGTTTGCATCGCCCCGCACTCCTTCCTTGAAGCTGCGGATTCCCTCGCCCATTCCTCGCATCACTTCGGGAATTTTTCTGCCGCCGAATAGCAGCACTACCACGGCGAGTATTACGATCAGATGAAACGGAGACAAAAGTTCCATACAAGCCCTCTCTCGGACTGACCTGCCCGGTCGGGTACTTTAGCGCAATGCCGGTGCGAAGGGAAGCTTCCGAGACCTTGAGTATAGCACTTTTGAGCGAAGCCTATGCATTGCCTCGCTTACAAGAGACAGCATCACTTGGGACGTCCGCCTCCGCATGAGGCGCGTCGTTTTAAGGTGCCAACCCTGTCCAAAACTGTACGTTTACGGTGGACAAATCACCTTTTTGCGTCATACCGGCTGTCGCAAATGCTGCAAGAAATGACGCGTTCGCTATTCCGTTTTATCGGCCGCCGTCGGTGCTCGTCGCATGACTCGTAGGCGCGGCGGCTTCGATTCCCACACGGATCGCGTCCGCCGCCGCGCGCGGATCTGGCGCGGCCGTAATTGGCCGGCCCACCACAAGATAATTGGCGCCCGCGCGAATAGCTTCCGCAGGCGTTGCCACGCGACTCTGATCATTCACCGCGGCGCTCGCAGGCCGAATCCCGGGCACCACAATCAGAAACTCCGGCCCACACACCTCTCGAATTGCCGCCACCTCGTGCGCCGAAGCGACAACACCGTCTAAGCCGGCTTCTCTTGCCAGCCGCGCCAGCGAGAGCGCCCGCGAGGCGGGCGTGCCCGCAAGCCCAACGCCTTCCATTGTTTGCGCGTTCATGCTCGTCAGGATGGTCACGCCGAGCAGCGCTGGCCGCGTTTCTTTGCCAGCCACCGCGTCCCGAGCAGCTCGCATCATCGCAAGACCGCCGGTTGTATGCAACGTCAGCATCTTAACGCGCGGTAATTGCGCAGCGGCGGCGACCGCTCCGGCAACAGTGTTGGGAATGTCGTGAAACTTCAGGTCGAGAAATATGTCGAAGCCCAGGGCCGCAATCTTTTCGACGACATTGGGGCCTTCGGCTGTAAAGAGTTGGCTTCCTATTTTGAAGATTTCTGCTGACCCGCGGAGCCGTTCCGCTAATGCGTAAGCCGGCCCCGCGCGGTCAAAATCGAGGGCAACAATCAGTAGTGGCGTTCCGTTGCGCTGCGTTTCGGCACCTCAAGCAGTTCCAGCCGGACCTTGGCGGTTCCGCGCTGGTCAAAACCCAGCTTCTGCGCCACCGCGTAGGAGACATCCAGCTCCCGGCCTTCCACATAAGGCCCGCGATCATTAATCCGTACGATCTGGCTGCGGTGGTTCCGCGGATTCGTTACGCGCACGATCGAACCGAGAGGCAGGGTCGGGTGCGCGGCGGTATCCGCATACATATCATAGGTCTCCCCTGTTGCGGTAGGCTGACCGTCAAAGTCTCCTCCATACCAGCTCGTGGTGCATTCCCAGACAGCCAGCGGCTGCGGGCCCTTCTTTTTGCCCTGCGCTGCGCGGACGGCGTTTGCGGAGTTGTTGTTCGAGCGGACGGTTTGGGTTTGGGTGCTCGCCTTAGCAATCGGACGCGGATTGACGGAAGGAGTCAAGACAAGCAGGCCCAGTCCTAAAAACACCGACTCGAGTACGACGAACAGCTTCGCTCTCATTGTCGCTATCCTCATTTGAATCAGCATCTTGTGCCTTGCCGGGGCTGATCGGTCTGTAAAGCTCCCCGTAAGCTGCCGATTTCAGATAGATTTTCGTCCCGGCACCACTTTTCGAGACCCTCTACTAACTTTTCTGAAGCCCGAGGATCCGCGAAATGGGCGGTGCCAACTTCAACCGCCGAGGCTCCGGCGAGCATATATTCCGCTACGTCGGTAGGGCTCTCAATACCGCCTAACCCTATGATCGGGATGCGAATCACCCGACTAAGCTCGTTCACCAACCTCATTGTTATAGGTTTTACTGCCGCACCGGACAACCCGCCGGTCGTACTACCGATACGGGACCGCCGATTGTGTGCGTCTATACACAGTGCCGGATAAGTATTGGCGACAACGAGAGCGTCGGCACCGGAGTTTTCCGCCTCCTTTGCTATAAGTCCAATGATTCCAATGGCTGGCGAGAGCTTAACCCACAGGGGTCGGCTGGCTGCCTTCCGGGCGGCTTTTACTACTTCCGCAGTCAGAGAGGGGTCAGTACTATATTCCGCCCCGCCATGCTCCACATTAGGGCAGGAAATGTTGAGTTCGTAGGCTGCAATTCCCTCGGCATCCTCAAGAATTCGAATCACTTCCACGTACTCGGCCGTAGTTTCCCCGAAAACGTTCGCTATGATGGGCACTCGGTACGGACGGAGCTTCGGAAGCTTCTCGGCGATAAACCCTTTGACTCCAATATTCTGCAGCCCTATGGAATTGAGCATACCGCTAGTCGTTTCGCACATCCGGGGAGCCAAATTTCCCGTTTTGGGCCGGATCGACAGGCCTTTGACGACGCCGCCGCCCAGCTTATTTAGGTCAACGAGGTGAGCGAACTCGATCCCGTACCCGAAAGTGCCGCTGGCAGCGATGATGGGGTTCTGCAGAGACAGGGAGCCTACTTCAACCCGGAGGTTAACCCCCAGGGACCTGGTGGCTCTGTCTGCCTGGCGCGCAGACATTGGAATGCGAGCAGCCTCGGTCAAAGTCACTGCCCGAAAGTCTATCAGGTACCTGACCGCCCGGCCAGCTCAAAAAACCGCGTTTTCCACAGGCATTCGGCGACTGTGATTTTACGTCTCTATGCTAGGATGAGGCGCCCGATGCGCATCGTAGAAAAGCGTCAGCTCCTCTCCGCTGAGCAGATTGACCGTACGCTCAAAAGATTAGCCCATGAAATTGTAGAGAAGACAGGTGGGGCCGAAGGACTTGCCTTGATCGGAATCCGCCGGCGTGGCGTACCCCTCTCTCAGCGCCTGGCTAACTTTATTCAAGCAGACGGTAAGCACCACGTCGGCCTCGGCACTCTGGATATAACGCTCTACCGCGACGATCTTTCCACTGTCGGTGCTCAGCCCATCGTGCATTCGACCGACATAGATTTCGAAGTGGACGGCCGCGACTTGCTCATCATCGACGATGTCCTTTACACTGGTCGCACCATCCGTGCTGCCATGAATGGGCTTTTCGACTTGGGCCGTCCGCGGCGTGTGCAGTTGTGTGTCCTTATTGACCGCGGTCATCGCGAACTGCCGATCGAGGCTAGTTTTGTGGGTCGCACAGTTGAGACCACGGACACGGAGATTGTTGAAGTTCGGCTACGCGAGATCGACAACGAAGAGCGTGTCGTAATCGTGGATAGAGTCGCCTGAATTGTCGCGTATAGGAGGCCGCCTAACCGGCGGGGAAACAAAAGCTTCCAGTGCTACAACGCCTGCAACACTTGCTCGGAATTGAGCCACTCACCGTCGAGCAGGTGAACTTTTTTCTGGACCAGGCGAAGCCCTTCCAGGAGTTTCAACGGCATCCCCTGAAAAAGCTCGCAACTCTCCGCGGTAAGACCGTCGCATTGGCATTCTTCGAGCCTTCCACTCGCACTCGAATCAGCTTCGCCACTGCCGCCTCGCGCTTGGGTGCGGATTCCATGAATCTTCAGGCGGAATCCTCCAGCGTGAAAAAGGGCGAATCTCTTATAGATACCGTCCGGACGCTCGAGGCGATGCGCCCTGACGGTATCGTCATTCGGCACGCCGCATCGGGCGCCGCCGAATTCGTGGCAGAGCGCCTCGAAATTCCAGTGCTGAACGCCGGTGATGGCAGCCATGAACATCCAACACAGGCGTTGCTCGATGCGCTCACCATTCGAGACCGAAAGGGAACTCTGGAAGGACTGAACATCACCATCATTGGTGATCTGCTTCACAGTCGTGTGGCACGTTCAAATATCCAACTGCTGACCAAATTCGGCACTCGGGTCACCCTTTGTGGGCCGCCCATGTGGATGCCCGCCATCCTGGAGGGGCTGGCTCCCGGCGTTCGCCGTGCGCCGCGAATAGAGGATGCTCTTAGAGACGCGGACGTGCTGATGGTCCTGCGGGTCCAGACGGAGCGGTTGCATGAGCCGTCGCTGTCCGAGGCTGATTATATCCTGCGTTACCAGCTCACGCCGGAGCGCCTGCGCTTCGCTCGCCCGGACGCGATGGTTCTGCATCCGGGGCCGATGATTCGCGGCCTTGAGATCGATCCGGCTGTTGCCGACGGCCCGCAATCATCTGTGTTGGAACAGGTTACGAATGGCTTGGCGATTCGCATGGCATTGCTTTATCACCTCGTAGGAGGCGCTCCGGCCGACGCGCCCCATCCCGCAAAGGAACGTTCAAATGCTGCTGATTAAGAATGGCCGCGTCCTCGATCCCACAACGAAGACCGACGCAACGCTTGACGTACTGCTTGACGGGGACCGGATTGCCAGCGTTGGCGCAAATCTGTCCGCAAACGGCAGCGAAATTTTCGATGCCCAAGGCCTCATCGTTGCGCCCGGGTTCATTGACCTTCATTGCCACTTGCGGGAGCCCGGCCAGGAATTATCTGAAACGATTGAAACGGGGACTAAGTCGGCGGCCAGAGGCGGTTTTACGGCGGTTTGCTGCATGCCGAATACTCAGCCTGTGAACGACAGTGCATCCGTAACCCGTGGAATCGTCGAACGCGCCAAGGCGAATGGCTCCGTTCGAGTGTGGCCTATCGGTGCAGTATCGGTTGGAAGCAAGGGCGAAGCCCTCGCCGAAATTGCCGGTATGAAAGAAGCGGGCATTGTTGCCGTAAGCGACGACGGTAAGCCTGTGGCTACAGCTCGTTTGATGCGTCAGGCGATGGAGTACTGCGAATCGCTCGGCCTGCCCGTTATTGATCACTGCGAAGATCCATCTCTGTTTGCCGGCGGCGTAATGCGCGAGGGCCGGCAGTCGGCTCGCCTAGGGTTAAAGGGCATTCCTGCAGAGTCTGAATCGATATGCGTCGGGCGGGACGTGGCGGTTGCCGGCCTGGCAAACGCCAGGCTACACATCGCTCACATGTCCACGCGTGGATCGCTGGAATACGTGCGCGCGGCTAAGAAACAGGGGCTTCGGGTCACGTGCGAAGTCACGCCGCATCACTTCACGTTGACTGACGAAGACGTTCGCTACGATAGCAGCTATAAGATGAACCCACCGCTCGCGTCGCGCAGCGACCGCGATGCGTTGATAGAAGGCCTCGCCGACGGTAGCATCGACGCCATCGCAACAGACCATGCGCCTCACCATGCCGCCAGCAAAGATGTCGAATTTGACCGCGCACCGTTCGGCATTACGGGTTTTGAGACGGCGTTGGCGCTAGGCTTGACCGAACTTGTGCACCCAGGCAAGCTCTCGCTGATGCGATTGATCGAGCTTTTCACAACGGGTCCCGCGCGAGTACTGGGGATCGAACGCAAGATCGCCGCTGGCCAGCCCGCCGATATCACTATTTTCTCGCCGAACCGCGCCTGGACTTACAGTACTGCCGAGTCGCCGAGCAAATCGCGTAACACGCCGTTCGGCGGTCGCGCCTTTCGAGGCGCACCGGTGGCAACGATCGTAGCGGGCCACGTTGTTTATCGACAGTAATCATGATGAACTGCTAGCTCTCCGTAATATCGCCCGCGATATGACACAATTTCAGTGTGCGGATTGTGGCTGACACGGATGTGGTTGTCGCCGCCATGAGGAGTCCACGTGGTGCATCCGCTGAAATTCTCCGAGCAGCTCGCCGTGACGCAGTTCAATTATTGGCGAGCGTTTCTTTAGCGCTGGAATATGAAGCGATCTGCAGCGAACCGGAGCACCGGATTGCCGCGGCACTAGATGCTGAGGAGGCGCAGTTATTCATCGATGCGGTCGGAGCGATGGCCGAACCCGTGGAGACGCACTTCTTATGGCGACCCCAACTCCGCGATTCTGGAGACGAGATGGTGCTTGAGACAGCAATAAATGGTCGCGCGGATGCATTAGTTACATTCAACCTGCGCGATTTCAATACTGTTCCACAGCGGTTCGGCATTGAGGTGTTGCTTCCGCGAAATTTCGTGAAGAGGATCAAACGATGACCCAGATTTCCACCTACGCACTTCGTTTGCCGCGTTCCCTGAAAAAGGCTGTGGAGAAACAGTCCAAAGAGGATGGAACAAGCATCAATCAGTTCGTTGCCACGGCTGTTGCGGAAAAGATCTCTGCTCTTCAAACGGCTGAGTTCTTTGCTGATCGGAAAGCTCGCGCCGATTGGAGGGCATTCGACAAACTGATGAGGCGTCGAGGCGGAAAGACTCCTGATGTCGGCGACGAGCTACATACAGTGAAACGGAAATCATCTCGCCGCGTGTTAACGAAGATTACTTGACGTTCGCAGGAAGCTAGGCAGTGTTTATCAGTCCGAGCTTTTTCTCCAGCGCTTCCAGCGAGACGCCCTTCGTCTCCGGATAAACGAATAACACGACCAGGAATTGCACGACCATCATTGCGGCAAAGAAGCCGAAAGGCAGCGCGTGCGAATGCACGGCAATAATAGGAAACGTCAGCGCGATCAGCGCGTTCATGCCCCAGTGAGCCGTGCAGCCGAGCGCTTGCCCCTTGGCGCGCACGGTAGAAGGGAAAATCTCGCTAATGTAGACCCAAATCACTGCGCCTTGCGAAATCGCAAACGAGAAAATGTAAACAATCAGCAGGGGCAGCAGCCAGTCCTGATGCTGCTGCTTCGCGAAAATTGCGGTCACTCCCGCAAGCGCAGCCGCCGTGCCTACGGAACCAATCAGCAGGAGCTTCTTACGTCCCATTTTGTCGATCACGCTCATCGCCAGAAACGTTGCAAGCATGTTCACCAGCCCGACCGCGACTGCCTGTGCACCGCCAGATAACGCATTGAATCCCGCGCTCGCGAAAATGTCGTTCAAGTAATAAAGGATCGCGTTGATGCCCGAGAGTTGGTTCAGCGCTCCGATCGAAAGCGCCAGAAAAATGGGGAATGCGTACCGTCGCACGAAGAGACTTTCTCCATGTTCCGTTCGCGCCGTCCGCACGGCGGCGGTAATCTCGCCCAATTCAGCATCCGGACTGGCATTACCGATCCGAGCCAGCACCTCGCGTGCCTCGGGTGTGCGATCGCGCGTTACCAGCCACCGCGGACTTTGCGGAATGCCAAACAGCATTGCGAAAAACAGGACGGCCGGAACAATCGCCACGCCAAATTCCGCGCGCCATTCCGTCGGTCCCAGATAAAGGTGTTGCACTCCGAAATTTGAAAGGTACGCGAGGAGGATTCCAACAACGATATTGATCTGAAACATTCCTACCATCCGCCCGCGCCACGGGGCCGGAGAAATCTCGGCAATGTAAACGGGCGCCACAACGGAAGAAGCCCCGATCGCCAGCCCGCTGATAAATCGCGACACAAGCAGCATTGGCCAATTCAGCGCGAAGCACGAGCCCACGGCGGAAAAAATATACAGGACAGCCGTGAGTCGCAATGTCGCTCGGCTCCCCATATCCTGCCCAATCACTCCGGCCGAAATCGCCGAGATCACGGTCCCGATCAGGGCGATCGATACGGTCACTCCCAACTGAAATGGACTCAGCCGGTACGCGTGCACAAGACTGTCGGTCGTGCCGGAAATCACTGCGGTATCGAAGCCGAAAAGTAGCCCGGCCAGCGCGCCCGCAAAGGCGGCCCGAATCAGCTGTCCATTCAATCGCAACGTGGCCTCCGCTCGATCCTACGTCCGCGCATATTGCCTCATCTGATCGGAAGCATATTCGAGAATTTCCGGCGAGAGCTGCGGAATCGCCGAAACATGCCGCGTCACCCACGTTCCCATTTTCGCCGCTAATTCCAGCGTCGTATGCCACGGCCAGCCCTGCGAACGGCCAAAGAGAATCCCGGCGGAAAATGCGTCGCCCGCGCCCACCGCATGAATCTCACCGGTCGTCGCCGGTGCAGGCGGCATCACAATCTTTTCGTCCCGCGTGAGCGCTATCGCGCCGCGTTCCGCACGCGTCACAACCACAGCCTCGAGTCCAAACTCCTTCAGGAAAAATTCCATTCGCGCATGCATCGCACTTTCGCCACTGATAGAAGCCTTCACCGCGAACATCTGGCCCAATTCCAGCATCTCCTGCTCGTTGGCTTTCATTGCCGAACTGAGTCGGCAACTCGTTTCTATAATTTCCCGCGAATAATCACGCCTCCCGCTCAATGTGCTGCGTCGCAGATTCACGTCGCAGAGTCGCCACGCCCGCCGTGCGCGGTCTACAAACGAGCGAATCAGTTCGCGCGATGTCTCAGAGCGCTGCCCCAGGCTGCCGAAACAAACCGCGTCGCAACGATCGGCAAGGGCATCCGTTGCTGCACTGGCGCGGAGATAATCCCACGCTACATTCTGGGCGATTTCGAAGCCCGGCTCGCCGTTTCGCACAAAGACGGACGCCGTCCCTGTCGGATGCTCGTCAATCGCGACGGTTTCGGTCGCTATGCCATTTTCAGCGAGCACGGCTCGGGCATGCGTGCCCCATTTATCCGCTCCCACGGCGCTGACGACAACGCCGCACCCCAACTTCAAGGGCGCGAGTAAATGGTGCGCATGAACGGCCACATTCAGTGGCGCGCCGCCCAATGAAGCCGATCCATCCTCAAATACATCAATTAGCGCTTCGCCCAGCCCTACGAATGTTAGATCCCGCACCATTAAAGTTTGCTCACCCACGAATACACTTGCATAGCGCGCCACATTGTCCGCTCCCAGTCAGAGGGAAACAAGGTTATTTAATTCGCCTAAGTACGCCTCATCGTCCGAAGAAGGTCTTAGCAGATTGCGCATCGCACCATTGATGCGTCGTAGCGGTCGGACGCGAAACGCCCTAAGCTCTACTTCGCGAGAAGACTATGGCAATCATGAACAAAGACGCGCGCAGCGTGGAAGTTCTCGGCTCGATGGCGTTGGTCCCGCCGAAGCTGGACGAATTTCAATTTGTGAAAGTGAGTGTCGAGGGCGAAGTTGCGCGCCTCACGCTCGATCGACCTGACCACAATCTTCTCAATGAGCGCATGCTCACCGAAATCGCCGCGGGCATCAATACGCTGGGTGAACGCGCCACGATTAAACTGATTGTGCTGGATTCCGCCGGCAAAGCATTCTGCGGCGGCATCGAGCTCGGCGAATATACGCAGCGCCGTGTCTTCCAATTGCTGGATGCGTTTCACGCCGCTTTTTCGGCGATGATGGATACGTCAAAACCGGTGCTCGTCGTTGTCAACGGAGCGGCGTTTGGCGGTGGCGCCGAACTTGCGGCGCTCGGCGATCTTGTGATCGCGACCCCAAAGGCGCGTTTCGCGCAACCGGAAATTCGACTGGGTGTCTTTCCGCCGCTTGCCGCGGCTGTGCTTCCTTACATTCTTGGCCCAAAGCAGGCGCTCGAACTCGTTCTCACCGGCGAAGCCATGTCGGCCGAGCGCGCCCGCGAACTCGGTCTCGTCAACTGGCTCGTGAGCGAGGAAGAATTGCCTCAAAAAGTCGCTGACGTGGTTGCCCGCGTGACCGCGCAATCCGGTCCAGTCTTGACAATGGCCAAGAAGGCTATCCTCGGCAGTCTCGGCTTGCCTCTTCGTGATGGCATCCGCACTTCGATGAAGGTTTTTCTTAACGAGCTTGCCGATCTCGAGGATTCCCAGGAAGGCCTGCGCGCGCTCGTCGAAAAACGCGCGCCCAAGTGGAAGAACCGCTAGAATCCGGTCACTAATCGTCTAGGAATTTTCGGTGCCTTCCTCTGCACGCAAACGCTTTCGCAAAAGCGATGTAGTTACATTCAGCCCGCCGCCCGGCTGGCTCGATGACCTGCCGGAAGAGGACAAGCGGGAAATTCGCGCAAGGATTGGAAAGCCCGTTACCGTTCAAGGCTACCGCCGGGGAGATGGTTGCATTGAGTTGTTTTGGGGGGAATACAAACGGAAAAAGGAAACGAAAAGCCACTCAATCTGGCTCAAACCTGCCAACCTTCAGCGTGTTTCTCGAAAGAGCCTGGAAACGCGCGCCACGAAGCGACGCTAACCTTCAAAAATCACCTGCGCAATCGCCAGATTCCCGCTATGTGTGATCGTCAGCGCAATGTGTTTCACCCCAAGGCCATCGGCGATTCCGCGTGAAGCGCCGCGTAGCTCCAAGGTCGGCTTGCCACTCGGTTCGCGCACCACTTCCACGTCGCGCCAACGCACTCCCCGAGACCATCCCGTACCCAGCGCCTTCATTGCCGCTTCTTTCGCCGCGAATCTTCCCGCGTATCGTTCGTATGGACTTGCGTGGCGTTGGCAATACGCCGCCTCAGCGGGCGTAAAAACGCGCTCTATAAATGAAGCGCCATGCCGCTTGATCGCCGCTTCGATACGATCGATTTCCGTCACGTCTAGCCCCAACCCGACGATCACTCTTGCACCTTCCCGCGCGCCATGCAGCGCAAGCGCGCTCGCGCACCAACAGCGACCACGATCAGATAATCCGCGCGATTATAAGCCGTCACGAGCGGCGCGACCGAATGATTTCTCTCTGTTAAGCTATCTTCCGAATGCCGACATCGACAAAAGTGAAGCGCGCTGAATCAAGCAAGCGCGTAGGCTCGAAACAGCAAGCGCACAGCGCAAAGGACACGCCGTGGAAACTGCGGAGCGCCAACGGCCTGCAGGTCCTCCAATCGCCAAATCTCTCGCGGCTGGATTGGCTTGTCCATGGTTTCAGCACGCGTCCCGGCGGTGCCAGCGAAATGCAAGCCGTTGCCCCTGGCCGCAAGCCGGCGGAAAGAGTTCTCAATCTCGGCTTCACGGATTGGGATTCGCGCGAACACGTGCTCGCGAATCGCGAAAAATTCTTTCGGGCAGTAGGTGCCTCCAAAGCGCGCCCCATCACGCTGCGTCAGATTCATTCCGACCTCGCATGCGGTGTGTCCTCGAGTATGCAAAGCGCTACAGCGGAAGAGCCTGCCAAAGCCGACGCCCTGTTCACGCGCGAGCCGGGAGTCCTCCTCATCGTCCAAACCGCCGACTGTGTCCCAATCCTGCTTGCCGACACAAAGCAGCGCGCCGTTGCTGCAATTCATTCCGGCTGGCGCGGCACCGTACAACGCATCGCACAAAAAACGCTCGGCCGCATGCAAATGGAATTCGGCACGCGTCCGCGTGACGTTGTCGCTGCGATCGGTCCTTGCATCGCCCAGTCCTGCTACGAAGTGGGCAGCGACGTTACAAAGCAATTTCACGCGCAGTTCGCCAATGCGCGCGAATGGTTCGACGGTCCTTTTGACGCGCTTGCGTCCGGCGAAAACGATCCCAATTGGCTTCCGTGGCTCACCATGCGCCCGCCCGGGCATCCGCCTCCGCCGCCCACCGTACAGCTCGATCTCGTTGCCGCGAATCGCGCGATTCTCGTCGAAGCGGGAATCCCCGCAGCAAATATTTCGGCTTCGGGTTTTTGCACCGCTTGCCGTCTCGACCTTTTCTTCAGCTATCGTCGCGAACGAACCACCGGTCGCATGATGGCCGCCATAGCCATCCGTTAACGGGAGTGCGCTGCGCTTGTCCCGCGCACGGCAATTCTGGTACTCTCCCGCAATCTCCCCGGGAGGTCCTAGATGCCTTTTTGCCAAAAATGTGGAGCATCCGTCGATACAGGCGCTGCGTTTTGTCCATCGTGCGGCACGCCTCAATCTGTCACCAGCGCGACCGCGCCGCCCGTTGCCGCTGCGCCGCCACCTGGCGCAGCACCTGTTGCCGTCGCCGCGCCGCAAACGGGCCTGTCCGAAAATGTCGCAGGCCTGTTGTGCTACGTTTTCGGCTGGGTCACGGGGCTTATCTTTTTCCTCATCGATAAGCGCCCGTTCGTTCGTTTCCACGCGAGCCAATCGATCACTCTGTTCGGTGGATTGCACATCGTCTACTTCATTTTGGGCATGATTTTGGGGATTGGGATGTTCGGGTTCGGCGGATTGGGCGGACTCGGCGCTATCGGTTTCGGATGGGCGCTCTTTTCGCTTCTGGACCTCGTCATCTTTATCGCCTGGATTCTTCTGATGGTGAAGGCCTACCAGGGCGACCGTTTCCGCATTCCCATCGCCGCCGATCTTGCCGAACAAATCTTCGGCAAATCCTGACGCAGATTTAGAAGTCCTGCGCAGACGACCTCTTGATCGGTGTTGTTGCTTTAGGGTTTAAGGTTTAAGCGCGGAGCCGCGGTCTTCAGCGTGCATTTCTCGCGTTTGGCCGCCGCTCGCGCCATTTACGAATTCGGCGGCATCGACCTCTCGCGAATAATCATCCATGACGTGCCAAATTTATCCCGCAACATCGCAAATCGCTCGGCGAAAAACGTCTCCTCCATCGGCATGAAAATCTCGCCGCCTTCCTTGAGCAGCGCGTAAGTTTGCTCAGCCTCGTCCGCGCTCTCACACGAAAGCGAAAGATAAGCGCTCCGCATCGGCTGAAAGCGCTCCGGCGGCGTGTCAGAAGCCATCAGCGTCATTCCACCGATCTCGATCCGCGCATGTAGCACTTTGTTTTCCATGCCTTTGGGAACTTGCATACCGGTGCTCGGCATATCCGAAAACGTCGACATCATCAAAATCTTCCCCCCGAGATGCTTCTCATAAAACCGCAACGCCTGCTCGCAATTCCCGCCGTAATTCAGATACGGATTCATCTTCATGATCGTTCTCCTCTCAAAAGAAAAATCACGTCGTTCTGAGCGAAGCGAAGGAGCTCTCTTGCTTTCTTCTGCCGTCAACAATCAACGACGCTGCAGCAGCCATCCCGCAATCACCATCCGTTGGATCTCACTCGTGCCCTCATAAATTTCCGTGATTCGCGCATCGCGATACGCGCGCTCAACCGGATATTCCCGGCTATAGCCGTTGCCTCCGTGAATTTGGATCGCCTTGTGCGCCACGCGAGTGGCCATTTCGCTCGCGAAAAGCTTCGCCGCAGCCGCCTCCATCGTCACGCGCGATCCGGTGTCGAACTTCCACGCCGCGCGACGTGCGAGCAGCCGCGCTGCCTCGATTTCCGTCGCCATGTCCGCCAACATAAATTGAATCGCCTGAAAATCCGAAATAGGATGCCCGAACGCCTGCCGCTGTTTCGCATACGCCAGCGCCGCTTCAAACGCGCCCTGCGCAATCCCAATCGCTTGCGACGCAATCCCGATCCGCCCGCCATCGAGCGTCGAGAGCGCCACCTTATAACCCTCGCCCTCGTTGCCCAACCGGTTTTCCACAGGCACTTCGCATCTCGAAAAAATCAGCTCGCAACAAGCCGTCGCATGAATCCCAAGCTTCTTTTCCTCCTTGCCGACGGAAAATCCCGACGTCCCGCGCTCCACGAGCAGCGCCGTAATTCCTTTTTCGCCCAACTCCGGCTTCGTGTTCACGTAGACAAGCGCCGCATCGGCCACGCCACCGCCCGTGATCCACGCTTTCGTGCCATCGACCACGTACCGGTCGCCCGCACGAACAGCCTTCGTCGTGAGCGCCGCCGCGTTCGAACCGGCCTGCGGCTCGGTCAACGCAAAACAGCCAATCTTCTCGCCTCGCGCAAACGGCACCAGAAATGTTTGTTTTTGTTCGTCCGTCCCGAACCGCAGCACGGGATCGCAGAAAAGGGAATTCTGCACCGAGAGGATCACAGCCGTCGAAGCGCACGCGCGCGCGATCTCTTCAATCACAATCGAATAGGCGACGTGATCCATCCCCGCGCCGCCGTATTCCTCTGGAATCGCAATTCCTAGAAGACCCAATTGAGCGGCCTTGCGCAGAATGTCCCGCGGAAAGCGTCCGGTTTCGTCCAGTTCCTTCGCGTAGGGCTTTACTTCGGCTTCGGCGAAGTCGCGTACCGACCGCTGCAGCAACTCATGTTCAGGGCTCAGATCAAGGTTCATATATTCAGCATCTTTTAGTCGCCAGCTCGGACCCGTCACGCAGACAGCCATTCTACTCTCGTCCAGGTGCCGTTGATTTATTCATCAATTTTCGAGGTTTGCCGCGATGCCGGCCATTGATGCTTTGCCAGTTCATGCCCCAGTGCTATAGTCGGCGCGATTGCTGCGGCAGTTGGTGTGCTATTGAGTTCCGACCCGGCGCGGCAGCAGCGGGGAAATTGGAGGGGAATAATCATAATGACTGGCAAAGTTCTGGCGTTCGTCTTTGCAGTTTCGCTGTGCGCTGCACCGGCTTTTTCGCAAAACGACAAATGGCTGCCCAACGACGTAAATCGTCCTAAGCCGGATGTCGTTACCCCCGGGCCTACTCCCGGTACCGCGCCGTCGGACGCGACAACACTTTTTGACGGAAAAGACCTCTCTGCCTGGCAAGGTGCAGACGGAAACACGCCGAAGTGGAAAGTTGTTGACGGCGCATTCGAGATCGCGCCCGGCACAGGGAATATCCATACCAAGCAGGCATTCGGCGACTGCCAGTTGCACATCGAGTGGAAAGAACCGTCTCCCGCACGCGGCATGGACCAGAGCCGAGGCAATAGCGGCATCATGCTCATGAGCAGCTTTGAAATCCAGGTTCTCGATATGGATGGAAACAAGACCTACGCGGACGGCGGCGCGGGCGCGATTTACGGCCAATATCCGCCGCTCGTCACTGCGTCGCGCAATTCCGGTGAATGGCAGGCGTATGACATTATCTTCCGCCGTCCGCGCTTTGACGAAAGCGGCCATTTGATCGCCCCGGCGCGCGTTACCGTGCTGCTCAATGGAGTGCTCGTGCAAGACAATACGACGCCTTCAGGCCCCACGGCTTTTCACGACAGACCACCGTATTTGCCGGGCCCGGACAAATATCCGATCACCCTGCAAGATCACGGCTCGCCGGTGCAGTATCGAAACGTCTGGATCCGTAACTTGTCCGACCCCGTGCCCGCGCTTCATTATGCTGCTGACGTGCCAATGGATATTTCATCCAGCGATTTAGCTGCGTATGCGGGCACATACGACGTAAATGAAAACTCTAAAATCATTGTCGAAGTCTCCGGCAAAGGCCTCATGACGCGCCGCGAAGTCACCGGTGGCAGAGGCGGCCGCGGAGGACGCGGCCAATCGCCGCAATCCGCACCATCAGCCGATGCCACAGCGATGCCGACGCCGCTTCTCGTGCCGATCAACGAAGATTCGTTCGTCGCCGAATGGTCCGGCAACGCTTCGCGCGTCATCTTCACGCGTGATTCCAAGCACCAGATCACCGGGCTCACCATGCAGAACGGCGATTTGTTCTTTTACGCAAAACGCGCTGATCAAGCGCCTGCAGCCCCTGCGTCAGTTACCGTAGGGCAGCCACAATAGGTCCGTCACAAACAAAGGATTTGGAAGCGGCAGTAGCGCAATTGTAAGCTTGCTGCCGCTTTAGGTCGATTCGATTCGCTCTTTTATTTCGCGTTCGTATTGCGGAAAGTAGCGCGAGATCACCGTTATGTCGAAACTTTCTAGAATCGATTCCTTCGATTCGCGTTCGAGCAAAAACTCGAATGACCGCCGGATGAGTTCTTCAGCTGTGACGGTGCCATTTGTGAGGTGCGCGTAGTCTCTGTCCTTGAGCGTAACCCGGTGCGTAGACTCGGATTTGCCTTCAATTACCCGAACCGCGTAGGAGCCGGCGCTCAATTTTCTGACGTCGATTTTCGCGACCATACCTCTTCCGTCTTACTCTGCCGTAGCGTTGTGCCTTTACTTTTGCGGGTGAATATTCGTTCGAATCGGCGCGTGTCGCCCAGCTTACCAGGCATACGCAGCCAGTACTTGCGGTTGGCCGGAATTTTGCCCGATTACCGTCGTCCTCAAAACGATCTGCAGGTTCTTCTTCTTCCAATCGCCTGGCGCAAGTGCTGCGGCGGCTTCCAGGCAAGTGGTCTCCGTCAGGCATTCGGCAGAAGCCTCGGTGCCAAAATGGTGGATACCGGCCACAGTAACTACGGAGTGGCCTGTTGTTGCATCGATGACGCGAGAAATAATCCCATAATCGACAGAGGCGCCGCCCGACGCGAGCTGATTAGAGACTTCCCATTGCCGTGAGGACGGGTTTCGCATATCTGCGATATACGCGGAAGAACCATCGTGTTCGAACGCGAACCGCAAACCGTTAGCGAGCCGCATTGTCCACTGATTACTAAACGCGCCGATCAGCACTACCGGGCCTTCCTTCAAATCGTCCAACGTAACATCCTCAGTTGCACGCACCCGAAAATCCTCGGCTTCCCGGCCCAATACGCGCGAAACCATCGACAGCGCCACCGAATCTCCAAGCGAAACCACATGAGGGATGAAACCTGCCGTCTGTGGTGCGAACCCAGATTCTCCCTGCGGTGGTAGGGATGCCGTGCCGTACCGAGATGGTGGACGCGCAGGATTTGGAATGCATACAAGCGCCGGTCCGTTAGCGGAAATAACAGGCGCCCAAAACCGGTCCAAGGCTGTTTGCCGCGTGCTCCCTAGCAGAAAAATGCAGACTGCCAGGCATGGTGTTATAACGCCGCCCGCCAAAAGCCAATGTTTCGTATTCCATTGGCGTTTTTCGTTCGAAGCTGTGGCCGGCGCAGCCATCTCGTGCCGAGGGCTGTCGTATGAAAATTTGAACTCGGGAACATAAGAGCCGCGCTCGAATTCGACCCGCATCTCCCGTTCGTGTCCTAGCGCTTCGTAGTATTGCGTGATGCGCTTGCGGACTTCAGCGGCGGTTACACGAACTACGGGGTCGGTGCTCGTATCGTAATCGGCATCGCGTCCAAAAACGGAAACGCCGAGCATTCGTTCCTTCAGGCAATCCGTCTCTCCTGCCAATGCCTGGTTTACCGTGTAGCGTAGAAAGTCCGGGAAGCGCTTGCTGTTTCTAAAGAGGGAACTGGCAAGGATTCGCTCGAGTTGCTCTTTCACCATCTCTCGCTGCGTGGCCGAATACACCGGATGGGCCGCATGCGCTCCCGTGGCACCGGACCCATTTCCTGTTGAATGAAGATTTTTTGTTGAAGACATGCGCCCCCCTAGGTTCCCCAAAAATTGGCGGGAGTATAGCTCCGTTTCACTCTGTGAAGCAAGTGCGGAAGGCCGCAGTCGGCGGCGCCGAGTACTGCCCGAGTATCGATACCTCGCTTTACCATGCTCGGCTGCCTCTATAACTTGTTTTTAACATTGGTTTTACGCTTCCCACATCTGCTTTACCGCATGCCACTTGACGGAACTGGAAGTAATTAATCTACACAACGTTGCCATTACGAACGGATGCGGTCGTGTGGGCGGTCGGCATGGCTCGTTTTTTCTGCAGGACCAAGCCGCCAAGCTCGCTCGTACGTGGAGAGGCTGCACCGAATTCGGATGTGGAGGGCAGTGTGATTAAGCAAATCGGGGTGTTACTGCTTCTTTCCGTAGCTTTACTCTCTGTAAATTCTGCGCAAGCCCAGACCGTTGCCGGCTCGATCCTCGGCACCGCCGTCGATCAAAGCGGCGCAATTGTTCCCGGCGCAAACATAGTCCTCACGTTTACAGCTACCGGTGCGATCCGCACGGCGACGGCAGACGCCAGTGGCGTATTTCATTTCCCTAACCTCAGCCCCGGCGTTTACACCGTTGTCATCACCGCTCAAGGCTTCAAGCAGAGCACGACGACAAACATCGAAGTCGGGCAGGGAGAAACGCGCGACTTGGGCAAGATCGCACTAGAAATCGGCGCGATGACGCAAGAAGTAACCGTAAGCGCCGCCGTTACGCCAGTCCAGACCTCCAGCAGCGAGAAGAGTACTGAACTTACCGACTCGGAGTTGAACGCGTTACCGCTTCGCGGCCGTGACCTTTTTGGCTCGTTGAAGCTGGTTCCCGGCGTGGTTGACACCAACAACAGCCGCGACGTCACCTCGCCCGGCGCAATCGGCGGCATCACGATTAATGGCAATACTTCGGCCAAGAATTTCACGGTCGATGGTATCACCGACATGGACACCGGCTCGAACGGGACGCTTCACTACGAGCCGAACATGGACTCTATTCAGGAGGTCAAAGTACTCAGCTCAAATTATCAGGCCGAGTACGGCCGCAACTCCGGCGGCACGATCACCGTCGTCACCAAGAGCGGCACGCAACAATTCCACGGCAGCGGATGGTGGAACTATCGCAACAACTGGATGAACGCCAACGACTGGTTCAATAAGGCTTCAAACCCCATCAAGCCGCGCGCGAAATACCGCTATAACGTAGAAGGGTATAGCATCGGTGGACCAGTTTACATTCCTGGCCACTTCAACACCGAAAAGAAGCGGTTATTTTTCTTCTTCTCCCAGGAATACACCGGGCAGTACACGCCGCCTTCGAACGTTACGAACAGCGCTGTTTCAGGTGCCGCCGCATTTACTGTGCCGTCCTTGAACGAGTTAGGTTTGGGACCTGGTTCTGCCACTTGCCCAGCAGGAAGCGGCGATTTTGGCGGACTTGTAAACGGCTCGGGAACACCCGTTGTGCTCCTCGATCCGTCAACTGGGTCGCCATTTCCGAACAATTGCATTCCGGCGAGCAGAATTGACCCTCAGGGGCAAGCGATGTTGGCGTTTTTCCCGAAACCTAACTTTACGCCTGCTCCCGGCTCACCAGACGTCAACCAATACAACTTTTTCTCTCAGAGTTCGGCGACCCACAAACGCCGCAATGACACGCTCCGCATTGACGTGAATCCGACATCGAAACTGACTGCCTATTTCCGCTACATCAGTGACTACGATGACATGGCTTCGCTTTATAACGGAGTGCAATTCGTCGGTAATGAACCCAGGCTGAATGGCCAGTCAGGCAACCCTATCAACGTTGTTGATCACCCGAACCCGGGGCATGGTTACGCCGGATCCGCGGTTTGGACGATTTCCCCAACTCTCGTTAACGAAGCCACGGTCGCCGAAGATTGGAATACTTGGTCTTGGTATCTTGGTCCGGACCAAATTCTAGAACGTAGCCGGGGAAGCAAATACAATCCGGGCCTGAATCCGCCCGCTCTCTTCCCGCTGAACCAATACCATGCGCTTGCCGATGGCTCGAAAGGCACGAACCCTGGCAATGCGAATGACATGTTCAATCTCCTTCCAGGCCTCACCAATTGTTCGTCAAGCTCAAATTGCGGCAGTGGGCAGAACGATGAAATGAGCTTTTCGATTGGAACGTCTCCATATTTCAACGCGAACCCGATCTGGACGATTGAAGACAATGTGAGCAAAGTAGTCGGCCAGCACCAGTTCAAGATGGGCATCTATTGGGAAACGAATTCCAAGGTTCAGCCCGCCGGAAACAGCTATACGGGTTCATTCAACTTTACGCCGAGCAGCACAAATCCGGTAAACACTGGGTTCGGTTCCTGCCCGAAGGGTGACACGTGCGGCGACAGTTTCGCGAACATGCTCTTGGGTTACTACAACTCGTATACGCAGCAAACGCAGCGCACGGTGTTTAACGTGAAATACCAGAACTTGGAGTTTTACGTTCAGGATAACTGGCGAATCACGCCTAGACTCACGCTCGATCTGGGCATTCGCTTCTACCACCAAACTCCGCAATATGATGCCAATGGCACATTCGCTGAGTTTGTTCCATCCCTCTTCACGGCGGGTGGCATTCCCTCAATTTACGCTCCTGCTTGCGCCATCGCACAGTCTCCGTGCTCGGCCGCAAACCAGAGAGCCGTGATACCCGGAGATATGAGCGGCAAGCAGTATCCTAGCTCTGACATTGGCGCCTACGTTCCGGGCACAGGTAACCCCGCTAATGGCATGAAGGCATTGGGGACGAGCAATCCGTACTCAACGAGCGCTATTGCTCCCGGTCCGCGCATTGGTTTTGCCTATGATGTTTTCGGCAACGGAAAGACTGCCATTCGAGGCGGCTTCGGCGCGTTCTTCAACCGCCTTGACGGAAACCAGGTCTATGGCATGTCTGGTGCACCGCCGGTTGCGTTCACCCAAGCGGATAACTTCGACTGCATCACCAGCGGCACGGCTGCCTGCCCCGGTGGCACGTCCGGTTTGCAAGGCATCCAGACCGCGGGAACTGGTGGTCTGATCTCGCCAGCTACTGTTAACTTCTTCGGCGGCCCTGTACCGTGGCTCGTGGTTCGCAATGGCAGCTTCGGCATTCAACAGGACGTCGGGTTCAATACCGTTGTTGATGTCGCATGGACAGGTAATTTCACCCGTCACGCCAATGTGAGAATCAACCTAAACTCAATTCCGTTGGGTGCTGATTTTACCGATCTGAGCCCGGTCACCGGTCAAGCGCTTACGCAGAATAGTAGCGTTCTCGAAAGGACAGTCTATCCGGGTTGGGCGGATGTCAATGAGGAGGGCTTCTCGGGCTTTACGAATTACAACGCATTGGATGTTTCCGTTCAGCGGCGGCTATCCAACGGTTTGCTCTTCGGGTTTGCCTACGCGTGGTCGAAGGCTCTTACGTTGGGCACTGTTGATCCAGTCCTTACAACTGCGCAGAATAACGCCCGGAATTACGGACCTGCGGGTACGGATCGCCACCAAAGCCTGTTAATCAATTACTCTTATGATCTGCCGAACATCACAAAGAAGTGGAACAACGCTTTCCTGGGTTTCGCGTTGGACCATTGGACCTTCTCCGGCCTTACGACGTTGCAAACCGGAGCTCCGTACACGGTTAGCTACTCTGGCGGCGATATCACCGGTTCCGGAAGCGAGGGCCCGCGTCCGAATTACGCTGGTGGTGTCACCAATGTAGCTGCAATCAACTCTGGGTCCTGCACTGGTTGGGGCGCGCCGGGAGCCGGTATTAAGTACATCTTCAATCCATGCGCGTTTACGGGTCCGACCCAAGCCGCTTCCTTTGATCCAAATGCCAATAGCGGGGCTGGCGGACTGAAGTACACCGGCTGCACCGCGCAGTGTTACGGAAACGAAGGCAACAACCAGTTCTACGGCCACGGATTGAATAACTTTGACCTTACTCTCGAAAAGCGCTTCCCTATTGGCAAGGAAGGTCGGCGGGCGTTCCGGTTTCAGTTTCAGGCCTACAACGCCTTCAACCATCCGCAGTTCAATAACCAGAACACGAGTGCGAGCTTCCTTGTGACAGCGTGCAATACCAGCACCAACGTGTGTAACCTTGCTCCTGGCAACGGTGGGTCTTACAAGACGGCCATTGGAGCCTCAACCCTGATTTACAGTCTAACGCCGAACAATAAGAACCTCGGTCGGGCGACATCGGACACCGGCTATCGCATTTTGTCTGGCAACATCCGCTTCGAATTCTAAGCGGAGCATGCTTCTAGGGGCCGCCAGCGTCCTGGTACTACTAGGCGTGGCGCTGGCGGCGTCAATTAGGAGAATTAAGAGGAATTAAGACATTTTAAGGCGCCAAATTTGCCTTTTTGCGTCAACGTGGTTGACGCAAATGCTGCAGAAAATACCGGTCGATTAGAAGCGTCGATTGCGTCAAGGCGTGTAGACTTTTGCGGTTTTTCCCTTGCTCTTATCAATCGGAGGTGGCGTTTGAAATTCGGAAAGCTTGCAGGGTGTTTAGCGCTGGTCTGCGCGGTGAGTTTATTCTCATACGTCGCAGCGCAGGAACCGGCGCAACAGGAGGAAGGTGCGCAAACCGCTCCCGCAGCGCGAGGGCGGGGCGGTCGCGGCGCTCGAGGAGGTGCTCAAGGAAGAGGGCCTAATTTTCCGCAGCAAACCCGTAAACTGGCGAATCCAGACGTGATAGCCCACGGCAAGGCGCTTTTCGTAGTGAACTGCACGGCCTGCCACGGCGCAGATTTGCGCGGCGGTGCCCTCGGCGGACCGAATTTGCTTCGTTCGCAGATTGCGTTGAGCGACCAGCATGGCGAGCTCATTGCGCCGATCGTTCGCGGCGCCCGCCAGGATAAAGGAATGCCGGCATTTACGTCGCTTGGCGACGATGACGTGATCGCCATTGCCGAATACATTCACAGCATGCTCGCTGAAATCGGACGGCAAGGCCGTCCGCCGGGCACAGAGGATTTGGCCGTCTTGAACATACTCAAATATGGCGACGCCTCTGCCGGAAAAACTTATTTTGACTCGAAATGCTCCCCATGCCATTCCGTTACGGGCGATTTGGCAGGCATTGGCTCCAAATATCCTGCGGATGGCCATGATCTGCAGAATGCCTGGGTTTCCGGAGGAGGCGGTGGTGGCCGCGGCGGACCGGCTTCCGATGCGGGTGCCAAGCCGACCACTGTCACGGTGACGATGCGCAACGGCCAGCAGATCGAAGGGACGCTCTTGCAGCAGAACGAGTTCGTCGTAACGCTCGTCGAACAGGACGGAAATCGGCGTACGATCGACCGCGATTCGCGAGTTGCAAAAGTCGATGTCCACGACCCGGACGATGCGCATAAGAATCTGGTGCTGACGCTGAAAGACAGCGACATGCATAACGTGACGGCTTACCTGGCCACCATCGAGTGAAAGGCGAGATCGGACGATGAAAAAAATTCTGCTTGTATCGCTGATGTTGTTGGTGCCGGGCATAATCATTGCGCAATCTAGCGGCCTCGACTCCAAGACGATTCTGAAGCCGCTCGGAAACGACTGGCCCACCTTTTCAGGCGACTACACAGGCAAACGCTATAGTTCGCTGAAAATGATCAATCAATCGAACGTCGGAAACCTGAGCCTTGCCTGGCTCACACCGTTCACTACGGGTTGCGGCCCGAACGGACTGGGCACCGGAGCTGCCGGTGCTTTCGCAGGGGGCGGTTTCGGACGCGGCGGCGGCGCTATGCCGTATGCAACGATTGTTGGCGGTCTCGGTGACGGAAGTCTGAACAGTTGCGGCCCGGCGCGCCTCGGCAGCACGGTTCTTGAGGTCAACGGCATCCTCTACCTAACGTCTCCGGATAATGCGTGGGCTGTGGACGCGCGGGACGGCTCGATTATCTGGCATTACTACTGGAAAACGCGCGGGGGGACGCACACTGGCAACCGCGGGTTGGGCATGTATGGAGACTGGCTGTTCCTGGAAGTGCACGATGACATGCTGATCTCGCTTGACGCGAAAACGGGCAAGGAGCGCTGGCACAAGGAGATATCCAGCTTCGATGATCAGTACTTCTCCTCGATGGCGCCAGTGGTTATCGGCAACCATGTGCTGGTCGGAACCGGAGATGACGAGGACGCACCTGGTTTCCTTCAGTCGTTCGATCCGGAGACTGGCGAGCGCCAATGGATCTCGTATACGGTTCCGATGAAGGCGGGTGATCCGTGGCTCAGCAGTTGGCCCAGCCTGGATGCGGCTAGCCACGGTGGAGGGCAGGTCTGGACCCCGGGGGCATACGATCCAGAAACGAACCTTTACATATTTGGTACAGGTAATCCGACGCCAGCCTACACCCAAGGACGCGGCGATGGCGATAATCTGGGTACCTGTACATTGATAGCGGTCGATCTGAATACTGGAGAAAGGAAGTGGTGGTATCAGACGTCGCCGCATGATACGCACGACTGGGATTCGACACAGGTGCCCGTTTTGGCGGACCTTATGTTCCAGGGCAAGATGCGCAAAATGGTGATGCAGGCCACCCGCAACGGATATTTCTTCGTCCTCGATCGCACCACAGGTGAACACCTCGTAACCGGAAAGTTCGGGACGACCAACGTGTGGGCCTCTGGCATCGATGCCAAGGGCCGGCCCAAACGCAATCCCGAAAAAGATGCGACTATTCCGGGCTCGCTTGTCAACGGATCGGTCACTAACTATCCGCCGCCGAGCTTCTCTCCCGATACCGGGCTCTTCTACGTGGAGGAAAATAACGACCTGCGCATCAGCTATCTCATCGATCCCGATCCGCGCGGATCCATGGGCCTCGGCGGTACGGCTGGAGGTGCTGGTTTCTCGTACGGCGCGAATATTGACGCAATCGATTACAAGACAGGCAAGATCGTCTGGCGGCATCCGACGCAGGGAAGTCCTGGCTTGCTTACAACAGCCGGGAAGCTTCTTTTCAGCGGTGACGGAAATTATCTCGTTGCATTGGACCCCGCGACAGGTAAGACTCTCTGGCACACAAAAATCGGGGCAGCAGGGAACGCCCCGGAGACTTACATGCTGGATGGTCACCAGTATCTGTTGGCTACTGGAGGAGACCAGCTATTCTCTTTCGTGTTGAACGAATCGACGGCTCCGGCCGGGGAAAAGCAGCTATCCGCGTCCGCCGGCCACTGAGCAAGGGAAGTACAGTTATCTGCTGGGCGAGGCTTTAACAAAGGAGAGTACATGAAATATTCAAGGCGCGATTTCGGTAAGTTTGCATTGGGCACTCTGCCTGTGGCCTCGGCAATTCTTGCCGATCCACGGCGATTCTTTGCCGCAGAAAAGCCGAATTCCAAAATCAAAGGCGTCCAGATCGGCACAATCACTTATAGCTATCGCAGCATGCCCGATCAGAGCGCTGAAGCAACGCTCGGCTACATAACTGGGTCCGGCATCAGCGCGTGCGAGTTGATGAACGGCCCTTGTTGGGATTACGCATATAAGAAGACCGGTTTCACTCCTCCGAGCAATGGCCGCGGTGGCTTCGGCGGCGCTAGAGGCCGCGGCCCTGCGCAAGCTGCTGAGCCGGGACCAGCTGTGCCCGGTCAGCCGTCGTGGGGCGGAAAGGCCTGCCCGGTGGCCCCGGGCCGTGGGCCCGCTCCCGAAGGTGCGGCGGCGCGCGGTCGTGGACGTGGCGGACGCGGCGAAATGACGCCCGAGCAACAAGCTGCTGCCGACGCGCTTAAAAAGTGGCAACTCGGCGTGTCGCTGGACGTCTTTAAAGATCTCAAGAAGATGTACAACGATGCCGGCGTCTCGATTTATGCGGTCAAGATCCTCGAAGTGAACGCGGACGACGACCTGCTCGATAAGCAGTTCCAAATCGGGAAGACCCTCGGCGCGACGCACCTGACTGCAGAGTTGCCGGCGCACAGCGATACGTCAACCGCTACGTTGAAGAAGGTGGGTGACGCCGCAGCGCGCAATGGCATGCTTGCTGCATATCACACCCACCTACAGGGGAGAATGGACGCATTCGATGAGGCGTTCGCTGCATCGAAGGGCAATGCAGCCAACATTGATTTTGGTCATTATGTGGCTGCGGGCCAAATCGGCGGCACGCCCATGGATTTCTTGAATAAGTTCCATGGACGGGTTGCGAGCTTCCATCTGAAAGATCGCACGCTTCCGGACCACTGCTCGCTGAATTTGGCGTGGGGCACGGGCGATACTCCGATCAAGCAAATCCTGCAGCTCGTCGAAAAGAACAAGTGGCCGATTCCGGCGACGATTGAGTTGGAGTACGAGATACCGGAAGGGTCGGATGCGGTAAAGGAAGTCGCGAAGTGTCTCGCATATTGCCGCACAGCGCTCGCCTAATCAATAACTTACAAGTGGATCGGGGCCGGCTGTGCCGGCCCCGATCTGCGCCTCGCGATTATCCCCATTAGCATCGATTTGACCCTAGTTGGCCGCGGCATTCGGCTCCTGACACGAAGGCTGGCAGTGGCGCATGTCTTCTACGTGTGTAGCTTTGTCACGAAGGGACGCAGATGCTGCACGATTCTTGCACCATTTGCGACAGCCGGTATGACGCAAAAAGGCACGAATGGCGCCTTAAAACGGGTTAAAGTGCCCCGAAATGGCTGCATTGTCACCTTAAATTTGGAAACCCGCATTTGCAGGGCCCGGCGTCCTGATCGTGCCATTCGGTCTCCCTATGAGCGTCCATATGCCGTGGCCGGAGGCGCTCGTCCAAGCCATCTTGCCGGTCCGTTTCATGGCTGAACGATGACTCTCGACACGATGGTGTTCATGGGACAGCGTTCGGAGCGAGATGCCGACCCAGATCTGGTCACTCGGCGACGGGGATTTCGATTGCGACGGGCGTCGCCGGCGCGCTAGCCGAGCTTCGACGAAAATACCTGTTTAGCGGCTCAGAGAAATAGCGGGCGATCACAGCGCCAACGGCGCCGGATGCGAAAATCATGACAACGTACGAGAACGGCGCCGCCCGTGAGGTCGGGTCGATCCGCCCCAGGATTGGGACCGCAGGCAAGATCACCATCATGTGCGTCAGGTAGACCTCGTAGCTATTCCGGCCAAACCAGCGAAGGCATGCCCATTCCATTCTTCCGGTCTTCTTCGCCTGTGCGAACGCAATGCACATGAGCGCGATCCCCAAGGAGAGCAATGTGACATCGAGGCCGACGCGATAGATTCCAAGGCGCAAGACGACTGTCCTGAACATCGTCATGAAGATCGCCAGCATCGCTCCGGCGCACAGTATTGCGGATCGGAGCCGAGGAGACAATTTCACGCTTTGCGAAATCATTGCCGCAATACATCCGATGGCGATTGCGTCCATGCATGAGAGGTAGCCCTTCTCTTGCCACATGGGATTCTGAGACAGCAGCGTGCGCGCCAGCGGTCCGAGCGCAACGAAAATTGAGAGAGCGGGAATCAGCAGCGCGCGGCGGCGTGTGAGAATGCAAATTAGAGGGAAGAATAAATAGAAAACCTCTTCATTCGAAAGCGACCATAGAACATCCCAATTTGCAGGCAGGTATCCGTGAGTCGCTTCGAGCCAGTTCACATGAAATGTGAGTGCGGCGAACAGCGCGCGTGGAAGGTTCGATACTTCGGGGCGAATTGTGAAATCCGGCACACGACACAGATGCAGAACGCTGAGCACAAACAGAAGCGCCAATAGCATCGGCGCAATTCGCGCAAAGCGCAGTTGGTAAAAACGCTGCAAAGAAATGCCATCGAGCGATTGCCATCGCCTCAGGCACATTGTTGTAATCAAGAAACCAGAGATCGCGAAAAAAACGAGGACGCCATTGTGTCCGTTTCGTCCTATGTCGTTAACAATGGATGGAGACCAGTGCTGACCGAACGTTTTATTGATGGGCAACCGCAGATTAATGTGAAGCAAGAGGACGGCTATGATTGAAAGTCCTCGCAACACATCGATTCCGTCTATGCGCCCGGAAGCGCCGGACGTCCGTAGTTCTGCTCCGTAGGATTTGAAGTCGCGCGACATCGCGTTCAGCCTAGCACGGTCTGGCGTTTCGCTCTGCCAAAGGGCCAGAAGGCCTTAGCGAATTCGATAGCATCAGCGAGGATTTGCGAACAAGAGTGTAGGCACTGCCTCGAACTTGCGAATCCTGACGGTGCCCGTTATACAATTTGCGCGCGCGAGAGCGCATAGAATGGAAATCGCCGCCAATTCCGATGGACGCAACGCGGGTGCGTGGCCGGATGAAATCCGCGAATCACTTGCGCGCAGCGGCAGCAAAGTGGTGGTACTCGCTTCGGGCGGGCTCGATTCCTGCGCTCTCATCGGTGCTATCGGCCAGTTTGCCGCCGAAGTGCATCCGCTCTTTGTGCGGAATGGACATCCTTGGGAAGATGGGGAGTCCGCGGCACTTCGACGTTTTGTGAGCGCGCTCGCAATGCCGAATATTCTTCCGGTCGCTGAGCGATCGTTGCCGTTGCGCGACCTGCTGGATGTTCACTGGCGTGGGCACGGGTACCAGCCGAGCTTTTCTGAAGGTTATCGCGCTAATTTCATACCGGGACGTAATCTCGCATTGCTCTCGGTTGCATCGCTATATGCCTACGTTCATGGAGCCTCTGCCGTCGCGTTAGGGATTTTGGCAGGCAATCCTTATCCCGATGCGACGCCGCGCTTCTTTTCCGCCGTCACAAATCTCTATGGGGAAGCGTTCGAGCGGCCGCTCAATATTCTGACGCCATTTTCCAGATTGTCCAAAGAGGAGGTTATCCGGGCTGGAGGATCGCTGCCGCTGGAGCTCACATTGTCTTGCATCAATCCCATTGGCGGCGAGCATTGCGGCGATGCGTGCAATAAATGCGCTGAGCGGCAGAAGGCGTTTGCGCTAGCCGGAATTGCCGATCGGACGAGCTATCGGAATGCTCCTCCGCAAGTAAAATGGAAGACGCACATATGGCCGGATTGAATCGCGCACTCTCTGGAAATTGGGCTGTCGTTACCGGAGGACACGTGCGCGTGGGCCGCGCCATAGCCCTTGAGTTGGCCCGGTTGGGAATGAACCTCATCGTCACCTATCGCACCGCGCCTGCGGCAGCGGAAACGGCGCTTACTGAGTTCAAAGTCCTCGGCGTGCAAGCGCAAGCATTGTCGGTGGATTTGGCGGATGCTAAGTCGGTGATCGACGTGGCGGATCAGATTCTCGCGCAAACGGGTTCGTCGCTGCGCGTGCTGGTCAACAGCGCGTCCGTTTATTACGAGACACCTCTGGGTGAGATCTCGTCCGAAGTTTGGGACACTCTGCTCGCCACGAATTTGCGTGCGCCGTTTCTTCTTTCGCAGCGACTTGGGCTTGCGATGAAGGCAAAGAGCGGCGGTCATATCGTGAATATCGGCGATTGGGCGGGCATTCGCCCTTATCGCGGGTATCTGCCGTATCTGGTTTCCAAGGCGGGACTGATTTACATGACGCGGGCGCTGGCTCTGGAACTGGTGCCCGAAGTACAGGTCAACTGTGTTTGTCCGGGAGCAGTCCTTCCTCCCGAAAATACTTCTGAGGCCGAGGCTGCCGCATTGCGCCAGGAAACTCCGCTTCACCGCCTTGGTACGCCGGAAGAAATCGCAAAAGCGGTTCGCTATTTTGTGGAAAGCGAATTCACCACCGGGTCGATCCTGACGGTGGACGGCGGCCGGTTGATCGCCTGAACCGATGCCCCGCCCATCGAACACTCCTAATCAGTTCTCCTTTTCCGCGCACGTTGCGCTCCTGGACCAATTCCTCACGCGTAGCACCGAGATCGTCGAGAGAATCGAAGAGAGACTTTTGAACGTTCGGGGCAAGGAAACGGAGCGCACCCGAGATCGAGCGCATTTCGATCGCTTATTGAATGATTGCTTTTTCGGTTTGCCGGGTTTGGCGCCCGATTTGGTCTACCTCAAAGGGCAGCTGGCCGCGATGCACTTAGCGGACGGTTTCGAACCGATCCAACTCGATAGATTCTCGATCGAATTCGATCCGCTGGACCTCATCATCCGCGCCTACGAGTATTGGGGCGCGCATCGCTGGCCGGGTCGGAGCGGACGCTTGATGTGGGCGCAGGTTATCTATTCGGTATTCCTGATTCGCCAAGTCGAAAACTTGAGTTTACGCGTGTGGGACGAGGGTAATACCCAGGCAGGGGATTGTCTCCAGCAACTTCAGGCGCTTCTTAATCGGCTGAACGAGACGGATGCGCAATCTAGGACCAGGTCAGTAATCGTTCGTGACGTGCGCTGGCTTGTGCAGACCGCGCAAGGCGCACTTACAAAGGACCCCGCGCCTTACTTCCGCATCGCCGAGCACATCTCTGCTTCTTTCACGGACTCGCAGCGGGTCGGTCTCCACATGGCAGGCGCGAAGTTGGCAGGAGGGCATTTGCGCTCGCAGGTTCTATATCGAGCGTTGGAAACTGGCCGTTCCATGGACGATCCCGAAAATCTGGCGGTCGCGCGCAACTCAAACTCGATGGATACGGCCCTGCTCTTGCGCGATTTGGTTGCGTTGCTTAAGCAGTACGAGAAGGTTTGTGCTGGGGCAGATGAAACGCTCAATACGGAGATGCGCGTGGAGTTAGCTGACGCGATCCTGCAGGGAATATCGTCGGATATCGAGCTATTTCTCACGCGTCTCGATGTGCTGACGCCCGCCACAATGGTGGAGCACCTTTTTATAGAGCAGGGAAAGGATGGCCGCGTCCAATTCAGCGCATTGGGCCGCGCGCATATCGATTACCTTCGTCAATACCGTGATTTGATTGACCGACTAGCCAGTGCTCTCAGAGAGGATGCCGTTGCGCTTACACCTCAACCTGACGGCTATTCACCGTATGGCATATCGTACGGGTTTGCTGCGGATCTGCTGTCTAATCTTGCCTTGGACAAACTGACATCGTCGTCGAGTACGTGGACAGGTCTGAGCTTTGAGGATACGTTTGCGAGCCGTCGAGACCTCGATTTAAAGCTGGCCCGCGCGAAAGCTCTGGCGGCCTTGCCGAAGCGGCCCGGCGAGCAAGATCATTTCTATCATTCGGCTGAGTTCGCGGCGCAGATGTTCGCGCGGCTGATTGCTGCGTTGGATGCACGCTCAATCGGGGCGTCCGGCGCGAATGCATCGCCGGGTCGCGATGCGCGAATCTACGTCTCGGCGGAATTGGAGGAAGTTGCACGTTCCATTGCTGGTGTGACGGCGGAGGTTGCGTCCGCGAATGAATATTGCTTCACGTCGAAAGTGAGCCCTACTCCATCCGACGGTTGGACACAGCAGCTTTCGCTCAACCAAATCGTGACTGATCGAAAGGAAGGTCGATATCTGGCAAGCGTGGAATATGACGGTGCGTGGTTCGCCATTTCCAAGTTCATCCTTACGCTGTTCATCTGCCAGGGCACAGACGTGCTGCTGTTCAATGTTCCTCCGGAGCTGATTCAAATATTGTTGCTCACGTGCTCCGGCCTTATCGCGCCAGTCCCGGCAGAGCGGGACAAATGAAGCTGTCGGGAAATATGTATCGATTTCAGGCGGGAGTAGGGGTGGAGCTTAGTACGATGCATGGCGCCAGAATATCGGCAATCGCTTTTAAGTCTCGCAACTGAGCCGGCGTGAAATCCGGTCCTGCCTCGGCCGACGACGCTCCTTTTCGCGAAACCTGCGCGACGCCGACCACTTTTTTGCCGAACGTTACGGGCGAACTCATTATTTTCTGAATCGCCTCGCTGCGTTGGGAGTCATTGATCGGGACACCCTCGAAAACGGATGCGTGTGGCACAACGGAGAAATGATTGACGATCTCAGGGCGCTGGTCTCGAGCCGTCCGTACAGCAAGGGAATTAGTGCTTGAAAGGGGTATTTTCCCGACGGGCCGCAAATTATCGGGCGTTAAGAATCGAAGAAAGCGCTCGTCCGGAGTAAATCCGAAGACTGCGACTTCGTGCGTGTGTACTGAGAAATGTTTGCCGATCAGTTCGGCAGCGTGATGCCAACTGACATCGTCGCCGGCGGTGCCGCTTTTGGCGATTTCCGCCGCCCACTTCTTCAGTTCGCCGATGTGCTCACCGTGCATGTTATGTCAGCCGATCAAGTAAGCCTAGCATGCGGCATCGCGGTGAATTCGCCTGGCAGCAACGTTGATGTGCAAAAGCTAAACCGGATGACTGGACTTCCTGCCTCGTACATTCGTGCGATTCTGGCGTAGAGTGGGGCGTTTTTGGTGGTAATCTCATTATGTCGAGCACTGATTCATAGGAACTATCATTGATCTTAGGAGAGGATGGATGAAGATTTCCGTATTGTGCCTGAGCCTTGCATTCAGCGTGATGCCGGGTCTAGCCTCGCAAGCGCCAGCGACGCACCCGAAGCCCACGACACATTCCGCGACAGTTCATCATCCAACAACACATCGCATGACGATCGATCCAGCACTTTTGCATCCGGCCGAATTGAAAGCGCACGCTCCCGAAACGTATGAGGCCACTTTCGAAACCACTAAGGGCAATTTTGTAATTCAGGTGACGCGGGCGCTGGCACCGTTGGGCGCGGACCGTTTCTATCATCTCGTCAAGCACGGTTTCTTTGACGGCGCGCCTTTCTTCCGCGTTCTGCCGGGTTTCGTTATCCAGTTCGGGCTTACCGGCAATCCTTCTGTGAATAAAGCGTGGCAAAATGCGAACATTCGAGACGAGCCAGTGAAGGAGCGCAATCTCATTGGCACGGTGACTTTTGCGAAGAGTTCGGCGCCGAATTCGCGAACCACACAGCTTTTCATCAATCTCGGCGACAATAGCCGCTTGGATTCGATGGGCTTCGCTCCATTTGGAAAGGTCATTTCCGGCATGGACGTCGTCCAGAGCATCTACTCCGGCTACGGCGAGCAACCTGATCAGGGGCAGATCGGTATGCATGGGAGCGCCTATTTCCTCAAGGCGTTTCCGCGGATGGATCTGATCAAGTCTGCGAAGATCACGTCACCGGCGGCCGAGCCTCCGCACACATCACGCACAACCGGTGCTACGACGCATCACGCTCCGCCGGCGAGCCACAAGCCGACGCAGTAGCGCGTTTCGATTCCCGGCGTCGGGCTGCTTGCGATGCGGCAGGCCGACACTGCGTAACGCTCCGACGCCGCGAGTCGATCCGGCTAACCTAGCATTCCGAACGCCTTCAAAAGCAATTGCCCTGAGCCATGAGTGTTGCCGAATCGTTTGACGTAGCGGCAAAAAAGAGTTACCCGCGCGCCGTCAATACGGCGGCAATCGTGGCTGGAATCACCGCCGCGAAGCTCATTATTCAGTTTGCCGGTATCCGCAATTACGGCTTCTTTCGCGACGAACTCTACTACCTCGCTTGCGGACAGCATCTAGCGTGGGGATATATCGATCAGCCTCCGCTGATTGCTGCTGTCGCTTGGCTTGTGCGACACGTCTTCGGGAACTCGATTGTGGGCGTGCGGCTCTTTCCCGTGCTAGCCGGAGTCGCCATCGTACTTCTTACCGCGCTTCTCGCACGTGAACTCGACGGCGGGCCGTTCGCTCAAATTCTCGCTGCGGTGACGATTCTTTTTACTCCCTCTTATTTGGCGTTCGACGGTTTCCTTTCGATGAATGCATTCGAGCCGCTCTTATGGCTCCTGTGTGTGTGGCTCGTGGTGCGCATTGTGAAAGGCGAATCGCCGCGCTTGTGGCTCGCGTTTGGCGTGGTGGCCGGCATCGGGCTGGAAAACAAACACACGATGCTGGCGTTTGGCTTCTCGGTCGTGGTCGCGCTGATTCTAGCGGGCAAGATGCACCTGCTGATGAGTCGCTGGGCGTGGCTTGCTCTTGGCATCGCGTTCCTCATATTTTTGCCGAATTTGATTTGGGAAATCCGCCACGGTTTTCCGCAAGTCGAAGTCGTTCGGAACGCTCAGGAGTTTAAGAATATTCCCACCTCGCCCTGGAGCTTTATCAGCGACCAGGCACTTTTTCTCGATCCTCTCGCATTGCCGGTTTGGCTCGGAGGCCTGATTTGGCTGCTCTTCGCTCCCGGCGGAAAACGGTTTCGTTTTCTCGCTTTCGCATATCTTGTGGTGACGGCGATCGTGATGACGTTTCGCGAAAAGGCGTACTATCCGCTGCCAGCGTATCCGATGTTGATTGCCGCGGGCGGCGTGGCGTTCGAGCGCATCGGTGGGCCCGGCGGGAGACTGCTTCGCAAAATCGTGCCGTCGCTGGTTGTGATCGGTGGACTTGCCGGACTTCCGTTGGCCGTGCCCATTCTGCCGATTCCCGCATTGATTCGCTATTCGCGGGCGTTGCCGTTTGCGCGCGTGAAGACCGAACGCGATTCGACAGGCCAGCTTTCGCAGCTTTATGGCGATATGTTGCCGTGGCAAAACATTTCCCGGCACATTGCCACCGTCTACCACGGGCTACCGGCTGCTGAGCAGTCCGATTGCGCCATTCTCGGCGGCAATTACGGCGAGGCGGGAGCGATTGACTATTACGGGCCGTCGCTGGGTCTGCCGAAGGCGATCAGCGGGCACAACAGCTACTACGACTGGGGGCCGCGCAATTACACCGGGTCATGCATCATCATTTTTGGCGAACGCGCCGAACAGTACACGCAATATTTTCGCGACGTGCA
>DATEGW010000028.1:0-6530 GCA_035279845.1 Candidatus Acidiferrales bacterium
TGTTCATGCCGACGTTGCAGGCTTTGATCGGATTGACGGCACTAATCGTATTGTGGAAGGGCGGCCACCTCGTACTCGGCGGCAAGATTTCGCTTGGCGCATTGATCGCATTCAGCGGCTATCTAACGCAGCTTGTATGGCCAATGATCGCTCTCGGATGGGTCACGAATATCTTTCAACGCGGCGCAGCTTCCATGGGCCGCCTGAACTACATTCTGAACGCCAGGCCATCCATTGACGACCGCCATGCTAAAGTCGCCGACGGCATTCGGCCTGATGGCGAAATTGAATTTCGCAATGTCACGTTCCGATATCCCACAACGCTTTCCGGCAATGGCAGCGGTGCAGCGCCAAAGACCAACGGACCTTTGCAACGCACTGTTTTGCAAGATATCAATTTGAAGATCCCTGCAGGGTCGACCCTCGCAATTGTCGGCCCAACAGGCAGCGGCAAGACGACTCTGGCGGCACTGGTCGCACGCTTGTGGGAGGTCCCTGAGGGCCAGGTCTTGATTGATGGGCGCCCGATCGAGGATTGGCAGCTAGAGACGTTGCGCCGTTCCATCGGATTTGTTCCGCAGGACACATATCTTTTTGGCGAAACCGTCGGCGGCAATATCGCATTCGGATTGCCACAATACGAGGAACACCAAGTGCGAGCAGCCGCCGAAATCGCCAGCCTGGAAGGCGACATTCAGGATTTCACGCATAAATACAACACTGTAGTGGGAGAACGTGGTATCACCCTCTCGGGAGGCCAGAAACAGCGCGCTGCGATTGCGCGCGCCGTCATTCGCGATCCGCGAATTTTGATTCTGGACGATTCGCTGTCGAGTGTTGATACGCAGACGGAAGAAAAGATACTCGGGGGCCTGCGCGGTATCATGCGAGGCCGCACGACGATTCTGATTTCGCATCGTGTATCTACTGTTCGCGCCGCGGACCAGATTGTGGTCCTGCGTGAAGGGCGCATTGTAGAACGCGGAACACACGAAGAACTCTTGTCGCGCGGAGGCTACTACGCGGACTTGTATCACAAGCAACTATTAGAGGAAGAACTCGAACGGGCATGAGCACTCCACAAGAAGAAGAGGCGTTAGGTAAAGCATACGACGCCAAACTGATTGGACGGCTGATGCGGTATATGAAGCCGTACAAGTGGGGTGTGCTCGTCGCGCTCGCGCTGGTTGCGGTCGTAACGCCTCTCGAACTGGCTCCCCCCGTTCTATTCATGCGGGCGATTGACCGCTACCTGGAACCGAGTCTGCGGCACGTTTTGTCCGAAAGCATCGCCTGGCGCGGCATCATTTTGGTCAGTCTTATTTGGCTGGGCGTGCTGATCTTCGATTTTCTGGCGCAATACATCCAGGTCAACATCATGCAGCGCGTCGGGCAGGAAACGATGTATGACCTGCGGCGCGAAATCTTTGGGCATCTCCAGAAACTGCCGATGAGTTACTTCGACCACAATCCGGTCGGGCGCCTTGTGACTCGAGTTACGACGGACGTGGATGCGCTCAATGATTTGTTTGCGGCCGGCGTAGTCACGATGATCAATGATTTCTTTCTGCTGCTGGTCATGGCCGTTTACCTATTTCACCTTGACACAAAGCTGGCTCTGGCCACGCTTGCTGTTTTGCCGCCGATTCTGGTCGTGACCTATATTTTTCGAAAGTTCGTGCGCGAGGCCAATCGAAAGATTCGTACGGCCATCGCACGGATTAACGCGTTTCTGCAGGAATACATTTCCGGAATGAGCGTGGTGCAGCTCTTCAATCGCGAGCAGAAAGCTCGAGCCGACTTCGAACAGCGCAATCGCGATCATATGCTGGCCTATAAAGACGCGATTCTCGCATTCGCGCTCTTTTATCCGGCTGTCGAGTTCCTGAGCGTCGCGACGATCGCGCTGATTTTCTGGGCCGGCGGCCTTCGTGTTCTATCGCACGGCATCACCATCGGGCTCCTCACTGCGTTCACCATGTACGCGAGTCGCTTTTTCCGGCCGATTCAGGATCTCAGTGAAAAGTTCAACATTCTGCAATCCGCGGTCGCAGCGAGCGAGCGTATCTTTAAGCTTCTGGACGAGCCGCTTACCGTGCAATCTTCGGCAAATGCACTGCATCTGGAAGCACCTCGTGGAGAAATCGAATTCCGCAACGTGTGGTTCAGCTACAAGGATGTGGCCGAACCTACGGACGAAGACTGGGTTTTGCGCGATATTTCTTTCCGCATATTGCCTGGCGAAAATTTTGCGATTGTTGGCCACACCGGCGCGGGCAAGACCACACTAATTTCCCTTCTGTTGCGCTTCTATGATATTCAGCGCGGCGAAATCCTTCTCGACGGCAAGGATATCCGGCTCCTCGATCTGCAGGACCTTCGGCGACAGTTCGGCATCGTCCTGCAGGATCCATTCCTCTTCACTGGCACGATCGAATCCAACGTTTGCCTGGGAACTCCAGGGATCAGCAGCAACGCAGCTCGTGAAGCATTGGAAGAGGTTGGTCTCGGCAATTTTCTAGAGTCCCTTCCGGAAGGAATCGCTACACCGGTGAATGAGCGCGGTTCGACGCTTTCTGTCGGCCAGCGCCAGCTCATCAACTTCGCGCGTGCTCTGGCGCACAATCCGCGCTTCCTGATCCTCGACGAAGCAACATCGAGCGTGGACACGAAGACCGAACTGCAAATTCGCGAAGCGCTCAATCGCCTTTTAGCCGGACGCACCGCGCTGGTTATCGCGCACCGCCTGAGTACGATTCAGCATGCCGACCGCATCCTGGTGTTTCACAAAGGTCGGCTTCGCGAACAGGGCGCGCATCAAGAATTGCTCGCGCAGCGTGGGATTTACTACCGGCTTTATCAACTTCAATATAGAGACCAGGAGTTATCTCTGCCTTCAACCTCAAATGGAGCCGAGATCGTTCCTCCGCTTTCCAGCCCACTTCCCGCGACTGACTAGCTTCCCTAGCCAACATGCCCCCAACCTCGATTCTTCTTTCGGCGGGCGAAGCAAGCGGCGACATGTATGCCGCGCGTTTGGCCACCGCCCTCAAGCGACGCGTGGACGCGGACATTTTCGGGATGGGGGGCGAACAGATGCGTCGCGCGGGCGTGGATGTGGTCACAGACTATTCAGAAGTGTCCGTGGTCGGTATCACGGAAATTCTGAGCCATCTTCCTTCGCTTGTTCGCGCCATGCACAAGCTCGTTTCAGAAGCGCGACGCCGCAGGCCGGTTCTGGCAGTTCTGACGGACTTCCCCGGCTTTCATCTGCGTCTCGCGCGCAAGCTGAAGCCGCTTGGACTGCAGAACATTTATTATATTTGCCCCCAGTTCTGGGCATGGCGGCCGTGGCGTGTCCGCGTCGTGCGTCGTCGCTTCGCGCTCGCGCTGTGTATTTTTCCGTTCGAAGAAAAGTTTTTTGCCAGCGGTGGAGTTCCCGTGAAGTTTATCGGGCATCCGTTAGTCGGAGAGGTCCATGCGTCGCTGACCAAAGAGCAATTCTGTGTGGCTCATGGGCTGGATTCTTCCAAACCGATCGTCACCATCCTACCAGGCAGCCGTGCCGCTGAACTACGGCAGCATCTTCCGGTGCTCCGCGCAGCGATCGCAAAGATCTACGTTTCCAATCCGGTTCAATTCGTCGTCGCAGCAGCACCGGGACAGGCAGGCGCCATCCAAAGCGGGTGGCCTTCGGGCCCCACGATCCGCGTTGTCGAAAGTCAGACATACGATGCACTGGCCGCCGCCGATGCCGCCATCATCTCAAGCGGCACGGCGACTGTCGAAGCAGCGCTGCTGGACGTCCCGATGGTTGTGGTGTATCGGGTGACGCCGCTTACCGCTCTCCTCGCCAAGCCACTCGTCAGAACCCGATTCTTCGCCATGGTCAATCTGATCGCCGACCGCAAGGCCGTTCCAGAGCTTATTCAAGGCGATTTCACCGCAGAAAACGTGGCTAAGGAAGTCAGGCGCCTGCTGACGCAACCCCGGGCACGGGAAGCCATTCGCGGAGAATTGGCGGAAATCCGGCGCCGTTTGGGCCCTGCGGGGGCTGTTGAGCGAGCGGCAGGCGCAATTGCCGAGCGGCTCAAAGCGCTGTCTGGCAACGATTCCTGAGCCACTGCTATCCTATAGGTAGAGCTTCATGCCCATTACCGATGAAAGGCGACCGATGGCCCGCCCCCGAATTATTTCCACCCTTAAGGTGTTCTTGTTCGCCCTTGCGGCGCCAGGCCTCTTTGCTGTTTCGGTACAGGCCCAGGTACCGGACAATTTTCTCGCCGATCACTATGACGTCTCGGCATCACTCGATCCCGGCGGCCAGTCCCTGACTGCTACGGCCAAAATCGATTTTGTCGCCCAACAGGCGTCCGGCGTGCTTCGCGTGGAACTTCACCCCAATCTTACGGTTTCGGCGGTGAAAGAGGATGGCAAACCGCTGGAGTTTCAACGAGACGCTACCAATGCCCTGGGACTCGTCGTTACCCTGCCGACGCAGGTCGCTTCTGGAGCGAAAGTCTCTCTCGAGTTCACGTACGCGGGCATCCTTGCGAATGAAGAAAACAGCCCAATACCGGGCGTGAGGGTCGCTTCGATATCGCACGATGGAGCTTACCTCCTGTTGCCCGCCCGATGGTTTCCCCTAACGGGATATCCCACGCACGCTTACACAGGAGTATTCCGCATCAATGTCCCGGATACGTTCGCTGTTGCCGGCACGGGGAAATCTGTCGCGGCCCCGACGCCGATGCCTGCCAAGCTCGCCGGAGAAAGCGGACGTCTCCAGTACGAGTTCCACTGCGATCGACCCGGCCTTCACGGTTCGTTCGTCGCGGGCGCTCTTCAGTTGAATCCGCAACAGGCCCAAGGCATTAGCGTCGCTGTTTATGCGCCGCATGCGGAGGCTTCCACGGCACCCGGATTCGCCGCTGACGTAGCGCGTTCCGCAACAACCTTCTCTGATCTTTTTGGCCCAATTCCGGATCCTGCGTTTACTGTCGCTCAATTGCCCGATGGCACCATCGGCGACTTTGCCGGTCCGGGGCTTCTGCTTATCGCGAAGCGGTATTGGGATCCGAAAAACAGCGATCGGACTGTCGCACGGCTCGTAGCGTCACAGTGGTGGGGCGGACAAGTTCTGCCCAAGACAACCTCGGACGTTTGGCTTACGGATGGCCTCGCTCGGTATTCAGAAGCGCTTTACGAAGAGCAAAGCGCAGGCCAGGAAGCTGGGTTGCGTGCGGTGGACGAATTTGCAGTTGGCTCTCTGATGTACGAAGGCGCTACGCCCATTTCTCAGGAAGCGCGTCTTTCTCCGTATACGAGCCAATACCGATCAATCGTGATGGACAAAGGCGCGATGGTCTTTCACATGCTTCGCGCGCAGATGGGCGATGCTCCATTCAAAGCGCTGCTTCATGATTTCTATTTTCGCTTTGCTGAGAATCGCGCCAGCATTTCGGACTTCGAAGCGCTCGCTCAGAAGCATGAGCAAGCTGCATTAAAGCCCGGAGAAACGCCTCCCAACTTGGGAGGCTTTTTCGCGCAATGGCTTGATTCTACAGGCGTGCCCGATTTCACCCTTGAGTACGTCGTTTACCGCACGCCAAAGGGCTTTCGAGTGGTAGGAAAGATCAAACAGCCTCTGGATACCTTTTCCATGCCGGTACAGCTGCGGATTGACACCGAAGGAAATCCGGAAACCAAAATGGTTCAGGCTACCGGCACGGAGACCTCGTTCGATCTCGAAACGTTCGGCCGGCCTAAGCCGAACGGTATTCACATCGATCCGAACAATCTGATTTTAAAGGGAAGTACCAATTTGCGTGCTCGAGCGGCGATTGCGCGCGGCGAAGAACTCGCCGGCGGCGGAAAGTATTACGACGCGATTCAACAATATCAAAAGGCTCTTCAGATCCAACCCGGTCGCCCTTTGGCAAACTTCCGGATGGGCGAAGCGTTCTTCTACCAAAAGAACTACAACGCAGCAGCGAATGCCTTTCGTGAGGCCCTCGCAGCCGTTCCGGAACCTTCCGAGAAATGGACCGAAGTATGGGGGCACATCTATCTCGGGAAAATTTTTGATTTGTTAGGTCAGCGCGCGCGCGCCGTAAACGAGTACAGCAAAGCCAAGCAGACCAACGACAACACGAGCGGTGCTCAGCAAACTGCGGAAGCACTACTTAAGAAGCCTTACTCAGAATCCTCACAGACGGCCGCGAACGCTTCGGGAGATGCGCAAGCCGGGGCTGATCCGAAGCCCAAAACTCAGACTCCTCCTGCGGACGATGGCCGGCCGACTCTAAAGAAGCCGCAGCCCTAAATATCTAGATCAGGCGATTGGCGGTGTTCGACATCCAAGCCAGAATGCGTCGGCCGTCTGGGTGCCAGCCCCAAGAAAATCCGAGTCGGCCATTTTTGTAAATTGAATACGCACACGATTCTGAACTGTGTGTAGTCGAGCGAACTGCCTGCGCACGCGTGGCAAAGGCTCCAACCGTCAGCACCAACAGCAAAGCCACGGCTCC
>DATEGW010000029.1:0-22928 GCA_035279845.1 Candidatus Acidiferrales bacterium
AAGATGTTCTTTCTGAATCTCGACACTCACGAATATTCCGAATCGCCAGACACCGGCGTGAGGCTGACAAAAGCGCTTGCAGCCGCTCGCGAGGCTCTAAAGACCGCCGTCCCACCCCCGCCCTCAAAACCGACACTTCGCATCGAGACCACAACCACGGACACTGGCGAACGCAAGCAAATCTTCGGCTACACAGCGCGCCGCGTGATCATCACAACAAAATACATCCCACTGGAGGGATCCAAGTGGATCGCTCAGGAATCCACGAACGATAGTTGGTACATCGACGTCGATACACGCCTCTCGTGCGATGAGCAATATCCTCCCGGAACGCGATTTTACTCGGTGGCTGTCGGTCCTACCGAGAGAATCGAATTCGTCGCCAAAGGGAACGCAAAACTCGGGTTCCCAGTCAAGTCAGTGTCAAGCAGCAGTAGCTCGGCAACGAACAATCATTTCTTCCTGCATAAACCTCGCTTGAAAACAGAAATCCAGGTTGTCCAACTCCAGCACAGCCCCCTCGATTCCGCCCTCTTCGAAATCCCACCCGGCTTTAAACTCGTCGATCACATCAACCCAAACCCGGTCCGCCCGCCGGAGCCCACCCGCACAGAGGCGTTCTGGCGACGCGTCAAGCTCTGGTTATCGAGTAGCTTCTAGCAATCGCGAGCGACAACCCACGCGCGCCCCATAAAAAAAGCGGAATCGATGTTCTGCGTAACCAAGTTGCACGATTCGGACTTTGGCAAGATCATTGTGTTTTCAGCTCTTCTTTGCCGCGAGCCGCTCCTGTTTACCAGCGGACCAGAAAATAAAGTCCAACACCTTTAGTTCGGGAACGCCGGCAGCCACGCTTGCGTATTTCTCGCGGAACATGCGACGAGTCTGCGCGATATGGTTTTCCGATAGGATTCGGTTGTACGTGTCGCGCAGATTTCCATAAAAGGCAAGATAGCTTGCTAGCCGGTCTTCAAACGGCCGCGACGGATACGGCGGCCTGAATGCAAAGACTTTGGCAACTTCGGAATCATAGATCGGGTAGGTGGGGTTGATCGTGTTTGCCAGCTTGGTGACGAACGAGAACTGTATTCCCTTGCGCTCGTTGCGTCCGGGAAATTTGTATAATGCCTTCACGAGTGCATCCAGAGGAATTGCGCCGGCGATACGCCGGTGCTCTTCCATGAGCCGAAAATATTCGCGTTTGAACTTGTCGGTGAGGCCCGCATTGTCCAAACGGTAGAAGGAGCGAAACACGAATTGATAAAGCAGATTCGTGTCCACTGGTGCCCTTCCAAACTCACGCAAAAGGTACACATAAACCGCAACGGACTCAGCGCCGACGCCATCAACGATGGACGCTGCGTTTGTTTCAATTTGCGCTAAATCGGGAGAATGCGGGACCGCTTCATTTTCCAGATTTGGTCGTCCTGACATTGCAGGCAGGCGGATAATATCACACCGGATTTGGCCAGATTCCGTCGTGAATCCATTGCTATGTTACGTTCCCCGTAATACGAATTCCATGATACACTCAGCAGGTGATAAAGTCCTTCGCTTGCAAGGACACAGACTTATTGTTCCAGAGGGAGAGCGTGCGGCGATTTAAGGCGATCGAACGCGTGGCGCTCCGAAAGCTATTTCAGATTCACTTCGCAAAAAATCTTTCGGATCTGGCCGCGCCAGGCGGAAACCATCTGGAAGCATTGAAGGGTGATCGTAAAGGACAGCACAGCATCCGCATCAGCGACCAATGGCGCGTCTGCTTCATCTGGCGTGAAGGAGATGCGTATGCGGTGGAAATCGTCGATTATCACTGAGGGGGCGTCATGGCCAAAAAACTAAAACCTGTCCATCCTGGAGAAATGCTTCGTGAAGAATTCCTAAAACCATACGGCATCAGCATGACGAAGCTGGCGATCGATCTCCACGTCCCGCTGACGCGTATTGCGGACATTGCGGCCGAACGAAGAGGAATAACGTCCGACACGGCGCTACGCCTTGCGCGTTACTTCCATACCACACCCGAATTTTGGATGAACATGCAGGTCAAATATGAACTTGATGTCGCCGAAGACGAGCGCCTGCCCGAAATCGAGCGTGTCGTCCACCCCTTGCAGCGCTGCCTCTAGATAACGTGACGTGCGCCCGAAGCTGGAACTGGGCTATATTCCAAAATATCTCCAGGCTGGCATTCGAGTGCCTTGCAGATTGCTTCCAGCGTCGAGAGCCGGATCGCCTTTGCTCTTCCGTTTTTCAAGACGGAAATATTGGCGATCGTGATGCCCACGTTCTCGGCCAGCTCGGTGACGCTCATTTTTCGCTTCGCCAGCATGACGTCAATGTTGATGATGATTGCCATGTTGGTTACACCGTCAGATCGTTCTCGGATTTTATATCCACGGCATTCTGCAAAATCCGTTCAAACATCGCCGCCGCGGTGCCAATCACGATCGAACCGAAGGTGATGAGAACGCCCATGAAGACCCCGCCCGCAGCGTCGTCGCTGCCGTGGTTCAACATGATCACCACTTCTTCGATCACAACAAAACCGATGATGGCAATCGCGCAATATTTTATGGTCCGCAAAGCCTTCACGGCTGCCGGGGAGAAAATCTTATTTTTCCCTGCATAACCCAACACCTTGAAGGCCTGATAGACGCCCACAAAAAACGGAATGGATCCGGCATACACGAGCGCTATAAACGGATCGAGGTAGACCTGAAAGAACGTCGCGTGCGCGTTCACGCCCTCAATGTGGGGTTCCCAAAGCAAGAGGGCCAGAGCGCCAATGCCGATCAGCACCACCACTACTTGAAGAAATACTGTCGATGTCCGCTTCATAGTCCTTCCTTACTTTGCGCCGTAATGTTCTTTATCTTATTCCTATCTCTTATCGTTGGTCAACAAATATTTATCGTTACGAGTCCTGCGAGTTCGGCCCTCATGAAGAGTCAATCGAAGCGGCGCCCCGGAAACGTGCTCGGGCGCGTCCTTGCGAAGTTTGCCGGGATCAAATCCTATTTAGGCTCGGTTAGCGCCGCAATTGGCGCCCAATCCGTCCCAATTAGCCATTTTTATGGCGCCAAACGCGCCCAATTTGCCCCAAAACCGTTCCTCGTAATCCATTCCGCAATTCAGAAAAACGTGTCTGAAATAACACATAAACAGTCCTTGCAAATGACGGTATTCTGTGGTAAACTGCCGTCCGTGTTTTGCGTTGCCCAATCCGTTCACTCCAGTTGGAAGCCAAGCCACCTTGGGCTTTTGACCCAAGTCCCACTAGTCAGCCATCATCCTTCAGGAATCACGCTTTTTCTAATCGCCAGTCTGCCGATTAGAAATGTCCGTAACCTCAACGGCCTCAATAAAATTTCGATTTCTAATCGACAAAAAACGGGCATTTTTAATCCGCTTTTGGGGCCGCCGCAAATGGCTCCGCGCATCGGAAGTGGTTTTGCTAGCCACTTGCCACTAGCCACTGCCTTTCTAATCGCAACCCACAAGAATTAAAAATCGACGTAACTCCATGAAAATAAACGGAGGCGAGCAGTTCCAATCGGGGTAGCGGCGGGGTAAACCACAAAAAACTAAGCTAGCGGCGGTTTCGCGAAATTAGAGTATAAAGTAACTCCGCAAGGTGCCAGTGACTTAAAAGCTGGCTTGCGAGCTTCAGAACCGAAGCGGGGAGGGACTCTGTGAACCTATTGAAGACACTGGCTTTGTATATCGCAATCTTTGCGACTCTTGGCATCGCGCTCGCTCAGGCGCCCAGCACCGCACCTGCATCGCCCGCTGCCAACGCGCCGCAGGCTGCACGCGGCCGCGGCCCAGCACCCCCGGCCAGTGCCGCGGACATGATCGCGCCCACAATTCCACTATGGGAAAATGGCGCACCCGGCGCTACGGGCGATACCGACGCAGACAAGCCTACTCTAACGATCTTTCGCGCCCCCGGCCGCGGCCCCCACTCCACCGTCATTGTTGCGCCTGGAGGGGGATACGCACATCTCGCAATGACCTACGAAGGCCGCGACATCGCGACCTGGCTCAACAACGTAGGGATCACGGCATTCGTCCTGCGCTACCGCCTCTCGCCCTACCATTACCCGATCGAACTGCAAGATGCGCAGCGCGCGATTCGACTCGTTCGCTCGCGCGCCTCGGAATTTGGAATTGATCCAACGCATCTTGGCATGATGGGATTTTCCGCCGGTGGCCATCTCACCGCGACCGCCGGCACCCATTTCGACACCGGAAATCCAAGCGCGTCGGACCCAATCGACCGCGAAAGCTGTCGCCCTGATTTTCTGATTCTCGCTTATCCAGTGATTTCGTTTCAGGCGAGCACTCTGGGTACGCCGGATGTTCTCCGCGCCAATGGCAGCTCAGGCCGCAGCCTTCTCGGCGATAATCCCGACCCAAAATTGCTGGATGAGCTTTCCGACGAACTGCAGGTAACGCCGCAGACGCCACCCACATTTATCTACCACTTCACCACCGACCGCACCGTACCCGTAACGAGTAGCGTGGCTTTTTACTTGGCGTTGCATAAAGCCGGCGTGCCGGTGGAGATGCATATTTTTGAAGATGGCGCGCATGGCGGTGGCCTAGCAATGGGAGATCCCGGGCGAGGCACGTGGTCGATGCTGCTAGAGAATTGGCTCCGCGAGCGCGGAATCATAGGTGCAGCGGCGAAGTAAAAGTTATCTGCTGCGCTCGGGGCAGCAGCGGCCCGGAGGAATCGGATTACCGTGGGGGCATGTCTTCGGATGATTGAGGAACGTGCAGATTTTTTGGTCCAGCTCAGGACTGATGATGTGCTCGAACTTGCAGGCGTGGGAGTCAGCCTCTGAATCGGCCACGGAAAACGTGTCGGTAAGCAAACGTTCAGCAAGGCGCCGACGTCGGACGATATCGCGCGCGCGGTTTTCGCCTTGCTGCGTCAGCGCCACTTCTTGATTGCTCACCTGGAGGAGTCCCAGCTCCTTGAGGCGTTTGATCACGGTCGCCGCATCTTTCACATCCGATTGCCGCATGCGGTCGAGTTCTGGCGTGACGCCCTCTTCACCGAAGATATAGACCTGCTCGAGCAGGTGATCGTGTTGCGCCTCGTCCTCCGCGGAAACGCTGATCTGTGCCAGGCGGCCATGCGCGAGATCGATGCGGCGGTCGGCAAGCTGCCCGAGCGCATTCGAATGCGTCACCATGAGTATCGTGTGCCCCTCTTCGTGAAGCTCGCGCAGCAGTTTCACCACGGTCTGCTCATTTGCTTCATCAAGATTACCGGTCGGTTCATCAGCAAGGATGAGCTTCGGCTGATTGATCAGCGCACGCGCTACGGCAACGCGCTGCTGCTCGCCGCCGGAAAGTTCGGAAGGCAAATGTAAGGCACGGTCGCCGAGACCGACCCGTTGGAGCGCTCGCAGCGCTTCGGATTCATCTGTAGTGCTGTGAAAATATTGCGCGAGCATCACGTTTTCGAGTGCCGTTAGATACGGGACGAGGTGAAATTGCTGGAAGATAAATCCGACTTTTTCCGCGCGAAAGCGCGTGAGGCCGCCTTCATCGAGTCGTGCCACATCCGTCCCATCGACAATCGCACGCCCCGCAGTCGGCGAATCGAGGCCACCAAGAATATTGATCAGCGTCGTCTTTCCAGAGCCCGACGGACCCATGATCGCGATCCATTCGCCTTCCTCAACGGTAAACGACACGCCGTCGAGCGCGCGCACGTTGCCGAACTCTTTGCGCAGGTCTTGGATTTGAACGACCGATGCCATCTTATGTGTTCGAAAAAGAACCCTTACGAATGAAAATCACTCACCGCGCAGAATAACGGCGGGTTTGACTCCGCCCAGCATACGCAACGGTAGTCCGCCCGCCAGCGCCGCCGCAATCATCATCCCCACTGTGAGTGGTACTGCATCCCACCGAAGCGAAATCGTCGTGCCGAAAACATGTTCACCCATCCAACGCGAAAGCAATACCCCCAGCAGGCATCCTGCCGCGCCGCCCGCCGCTCCCAAGACTCCTACTTCGGTAAGAAATAATGTCAGAATACGCGAGATCGAGCCGCCGAGCGCCTTCATCAATCCCACATCGGCACGCCGCTCCATCGCCAGCGCCGCCATCGTCGCGAGCACGCATAGCGCCGTGAGCACGAGAATCAACCCTACCATCGCCGCAATGAGCAATCGGATACGCCCGAGCAGCGCTCCTTCGCCCGCCGCAACGTCGCGAATCGGATGCACATCGTCATTGGGCAACTCAGCGCCGAGCCGCGTTGCATACTGCTGAATCTCATCCGGCGTGCCGCGTACATTGAGTTGCACAACCGCGATCTGGCCCACTTGACCCGTCAGTTGTTGCGCTGTCTTTTCGTCCATGAAAATCTGATTGTCTTCGCTGCCACCCGAATCCGCCACTCCTGTGACATTTAAATGCGCTACCCGGCCGTCATAACTTACGTCTAGTGTTTTTCCAGCCAAAACATTCAGTTGCTGCGCCACATTGCGCCCGACGATGCAAAGCGATTCATTGCCGCGAGTTTCAATCCACTTGCCCGTGACTTGCCATGCGGGATTTAACACTCGTAACTGATCCAGCCATGTGCCCGCCACCATCACAGGAGTCTTTCCTACGTTTGCCACAAAATACAGAAAAGGCGCCGCCGCTTCCAATTCGCCGGTACGGTTGCGATCCACTGCCGCCAGCGCGGCATCTTCATCGATCAACGACGGTGAACCCAACACGCCGTCTGTTGCACTCGCGGCAGGACGCGACTGTTGAGCAGGGGCGATCATCACGTTCGCGCCGAGCACGCGAAACTCCTGCGTCAGCTTGCGTTCGATGTCGAATTGCAGGTTGAGCAATGCCGAAATCACCGCAGCACCGCTGATCACGGCGACGAGCGCCACCGTCAGCCGACCGCGATTGCCAACGATCATTTTCCAGAGCAGCCGCCGGAACATCATTCGCCTCGCAGAATCGGTGCGGGCCGGAAATGAGCGGCACGTCGCAGCGGAACCATGCTTCCCGCAATCGCTACGATTGCAGCAAGCGCCAGCACCACCGGCAGCACCACAAGTCGCGCCGGCGCAGGCGATCCGAACACGCTGACACCCAACTCTCGTGCGATGATCAAGCCCAATCCAAAGCCGATGCTCCCACCGGCGATCGCCAGCAGTAGCTGCTCAACTAAAAAAATGCTCGTCACGACGAAATTCGTGGCGCCGATCGCCTTCATAATGCCGATCTCGGCGCGACGCTCGATCACAGTCGTTGCCGACGTTGCCGCAACCGCGAGCCCTGCCGCAATCAGGGCGGCAATGGTCACAATCCAGAGCAGGGAACTGATTCGTGACAAGACGCGCCCTTCGGTCTCGGCAACTTTCCGAATTGCGCGCACACTCGTGCCTGGAATAACGTTTTCAATCTGATAGCTGATGGAGGAAATGTACGGCGAGCAGTACCACTTGTCGTATTCTTCGCCGGTCATGGTCTTGGGATCACGCATCGCGAGCGCATCGGCGGGTTTTGTCCATGCACTAAGAAGCAACTGCCTGTATTCGCCAGGATGGCCCGCGATCCCTTGCGCAATCGTCAGCGGCACCAGAATCGCACCGTCTTCCGCGCCGCCGGTAGTAACAATCCCGGTGATCATAAGCGGCTCGGTTGACTGGGCGTTCGCCGCTTTCGCCACCTGAATCGTCTTGCCAATCGCGAAATCGGCGGGATCGCTCGCCGCAAGCGATGCGCCGACGACCGCCTCGCCCGAGCCGTCGCCGAACCAACGCCCCTGAATCTTCCACGAGGACTGCGTTGCGCTGAGGCCGGTCTTGAATGTCGTTCCATCTGGCACGGCCACATCGTGCTGGTACCATGTGCCGATCAATGTCTCATTCTTGCTGTTAACGTTAGCGGGAACATCTAAGAAGGGCGTAAAGCCTAGAATATTATTCCGCCAGAAAATCATCTTCAGTTTGCCGAGATCGGCCTCTTTCAGATACGAGCCTTCGTCGACGGGGCGATAATCCACGCCTCCTACTTCAAGCGGCAGAGTGTCCGCTTTTGGCGTTACGACCAGATTCGCGCCCAATGCCTGGAACTCGCGCGCCAGCCGGTCTTCGCCTTCCAGCGCGACAGTCAGCGTGGATGTAGCCACGGCCATGCCAACCATCAGCGCGGCCGCAGTCAATATTTTTCGGCGCGGATTTTTTACGAAAGATTCGCGAACAAGGCGTGCGAACATCGCGTCAGGAGTGAATCAACTTGGCCGAACCGGCTAGGTCCGACAGGTTGACGATCACCGCCCCCCCTTCTACCCGCGATTTTACCGGAATCGGATTGCAGCCGCCCTTTTGTCCGATTGAAGGAATGTAGATCACGGCGCCGCAATTCCGGCAAATCACGTTTTGCCCTTCCTGTTTGTATCCCTTAGAGCCGCAGATTTCGCAGGCATCCATCGCAGTGACATATTGCCCGTTCGACTCATGAACGACCATGAACCGCACTGTCGTGTTGCCGATGTCAGCGCTGTAGAAATGCAGAGTGGAATCCGCCAGTTGCGACACTGGAATGCGTACCTTTCCATTTTGCGCCGCTACCGCCGGCGCCGGCGAAGGCTCATTCATTGCTTGTGCGTAAACGAACTCTGCGCCGAGCATCAGCACAATGGCGACGTATAGGGCAGCGGCGAGAAAGCTCCACCGACGCTGTCGTTTGAACTCATATGCTCTCAGGCGCTTCTCCGCCGCGTTGAGGCTTGCATCGTCCTTCGGCTTCTTTGATGATTGCCATTCGCGAAGCACTGCAAGGGCAGCCGCTCCCAAGATGACGGCAAAGAAGAAAAATTCGTTCGCCACGATCGGCCCGATCGTCGCCATCTCCAACTTGCTCGACCAGATCCATTCTGCCTCGCTCAATTCATGTATACCGGTGAGGGCCAGCTGGAATGCCACCACGATCAGGATAATGCTTGTGACCGTAAAAAAGCGGTGCAGTGGAATTTTGAGTGTTCCTTGGAAGAAGAAAATACCTACGGCGACGGCAATAGAGATCCCGATGCCCGTGCCGATCCAAACCAATACGCCCTGGCTTGAGATTTCCACGGCGCGCAAAATCAGCACGAGTTCCGCGCCTTCGCGGACCACCATCATGAAGACGAAGGCCGCTACGCCCCATCCCGCCGCACTCGTCGACTTCTGCGCGTAAGCCTCGATGCGCTGCTCGATCTCCTTGCGCAGGGACCGCGCCACGTGATTCATCCAGATGATCATCGTCACCACGAGTGCCGAGGCGACGAGCATCATTAAGCCTTCGAATCCGTCTTCGCTGATGTTGAGGGATTGAAGCGCGACCGCCAGGCCAATGCTCGTCAGGCACGCTAGGGAAACACCCGTCCAGACGTAGGCTTTCAGGGCTCGCCTGCCCGTCCTATTTAGGTAAACCAAGACAATCCCGACAACGAGAGCGGCCTCTACGCCTTCCCGAAGTGCTACTAAGATGGCTGATATCAATGGGTTGCCAGTTGAAACGATTTTACAACTATTCAGTCTAGTGCGACACTGTCCTAAAATCAATCCGGCAGCTGTCACACTTTTGTAAGCGAGCCGGCATCACGCGGAAGGACGGGGATGAAAGCATGGTGTCACTCGATGGATGGGACAATTTCTACGTAATCGTCGGGTCCTCCGCTGGCGCGCTAATCGGATTGCAGTTCGTGGTTATAACCCTCATCGCGGACCTTCCGATTCACGACGGCGCGGCGCAAGCTTCGAGCGCGTTTGCCACTCCGACTGTTCTGCATTTCGGCGCTGTCCTCCTGGTTTCAGCTTTTATGAGTATTCCCTGGAGTGGGATCGGCTCACCGTCGACTCTGTGGGGCGCTCTGGGAGTCTGTGGCGTTGTGTACCAGATTGTTGTGCTTCGACGGATGCGAAAGCAGAACGCATACATCCCCGTATTTGAAGACTGGCTTTTTCACTTTATCCTCCCTTTTATGGCCTACGGCATCCTGGCGGCATCGGCGGTTCTGGCGCATAGCCATGCCAGCGACGCCTTACTTGGCGTCGGAGCAGCCACCCTCGTTCTGCTCTTCGTGGGGATTCACAATGCCTGGGACGCGGTTACCTACCATGTTTTTTCTCGTAGGGCGCGAAAGCCGGGAAGCACCTCAGAATCCAAGTGACCGACCTTCCATAGGCCCTTTGGCAGCTGACTGAAGTAACCGTTACGTCGTTCAGAGTACCTGTCATCTGATTCCTCCACATGCTATCTTCCCCGCCGTAAAACTGGACCTGGATTGAGGCCACGGAGGGTGCGATGGACAGACGGGATTTTCTGGCGATGAGCGGCGCGGCGATAGCGGTGGCCAGCATGCCCAAACCGGTATTGGCGCAAAGCGGAGCCACCGCGCCTGCCGCACCCGCAAAACTGAAGCTCGATGCGTACTCGCGCACGCTGCACTGGCTGCGCACGCCGGGTGAAGTGGCTGACGCGTGCCATCAGATCGGGAACCCAAGCATCGACCTGACGGTTCGTCCTGGCTCCGGTCATGTCGATCCCGCCAAAGTCACGACCGATCTTCCGACTTTTGTCAAAGGCCTGCGCGCGGGTGGCATCGAGGTTTCAATGATCGCGCCAAATATCACGGAGGCCGAGGACCAGTATGCCGAGGCTACGCTGGACGTCGCGTCGTCACTCGGCGTTCATCATTATTGGTGGGGCACGTTCCGCTTCGATGAGACGCAGCCCTATTGGCCGCAGCTCGATGCGCTGAAGCCGAAAGTCGAAAAGGTCGCCAAGCTCAACGAAAAGTACGGCATGAAGGGCATGGCGCATCCACGCGACGGAGCGGCGAGCGTGTCAGGCGCTTTCTTCGACCTCCTTTATGTGCTGAAGAATTTCGATCCGCGTTGGGTCAGTTTTCAATATGACACGCATCATCTCCTTCAAGCCTTCGACAGCGGCTGGGTGGAGCAACTGCGCCTCGGAACGCCCTACATCGGCGGGTTCGTTTGGAAAGACGTAATGATCGAACCTCCGAGCAGTCCCAATCCTGATGACGCCTGGCGCGCCGCGCATCCGCGTCCCGCATCGGCCGCGGGCGCGGAAGGATTTGGCGGGCGTGGTCGAGGACGCGGCGGTTTCGGCGGTGGCCGGGGCCGTGGAGGCAATCCAAGTGCACCCACGAAGACGCGCATCCGTCAGGTGCCTGTCGGCACGGGCATGATCAACCTGCCGCTTATCGCGCAGACACTAAAGGAGATTGGGTTCAACGGGCCGATGGAGTGCGAGCCGGAGTGGCCGCAACTCGGCGGCGCAGATCAGGGTGCGACCGAACTCTCGATTCCGCGCGAGCAGGCAATCGCGCTGCTGAAACGCGATTACGACACGATGACGGGTATCATGTCCGGCGCAGGATTGGTCTAGTTTTTTACCCTAAAAAACCCCCTTTTTTTGTCGATTAGAAATGTCATTTTTGTTGAGGGCGCGAGAGTTACGGGCGATTCTAATCGGCAGATTGGCGATTAGAAAATGCATGGCGGCTGCATCATTGCCGACGTGGATTTCGCTCTTTCGCCTCTTCGCTTTCTCCCGCTGGCTACTGCGATTAGAACTGGGCGCTGTCCTTTGTTTGCAAGGAGTTACGCCGGTTTTTAATTCTTTGCGGTTGCGATTAGAAAGGCAGTGGTTAGTGACTAGTGGCAAGTGACTAGCACGGCTTCGGCTTTCGACTGTGGCGGCTGTTGTCATGACGTCAGTAACGTAAACTCCAGACGTGAGTTTACCATACGTTAAAGATACTTGCAAGCACTTTTTTAGGGCTTCTTGTGTGTCAATTTGTAGACACTCGCGAAGCGATGAGTATCTCGGGGCGTGGTGGGCGCTGGTTAAAAAGTGCGGCATTGGCGCTTTAAAACAAACAAATTGGACACAAAATGGCGCGAATGGCAGCGTAAAACGAGCTTAATTTTGTTATTCATGCGCAGGGCCGAAGGCGGGGAAACCGGGCACTTCCTCCGATGTTTTCGGGAAGCACGCGCGGGCGCGGAGCAGCCACGGATGCCCCGTGCGGGAATTTGGGGCACAGCAGGCGCACAGGGCACGCACGCAGAAAAATGGCACAGGTCGCTGTCCCGGATTTCTCCGTACGCGGGAAGGCAGAATCCAATCAGAAAAGCCACATCACCTACACGAGCCAACGGCAAAAACGCCCACCGAGAAGCGCCTGCAAACACCGCAGGCAACGGTGGCCGCTACAAAAACGAATTCAAAGGTAAACATCGCATCACCTGGTTTGGGCATTGATTGTTCATTCGTAACGCAGGGCCACCATTGGGTCGATGCGCATGGCGCGGCGGGCTGGAACATAGAGCGCCGCGAGTGCGGCGAAAAGTAAAACCAACGCGACAGCCGCGTACGTGAAGAAATCGGATGGCGAGAGCCCGAAGAGCATGTGGGCGATTACGCGGGTGATCGCTAGCGCTCCGACGATGCCGATCGCGAGGCCAGCGATGAGGATTCGCAATCCGCGCAGCAAGATGAGTGAGAGAATGTCGCGCCGGTGCGCGCCAAGCGCCATGCGTATCCCTATCTCGTTCGTGCGGCGGGCGACCTGGAATGACAGCACGCCATAGATTCCGATGCACGTGAGGGCAAGCGCCAGAGCGGCAAATACGCCGCAAAGCGCGCCGATCAGGCGATCTTCGTGGAGAGAATCGTTCAACGCATGCCGCATGGTCTCGATGGACTCGATCTTAATCGAACGATCCATAGAGTGGATCAGATCGGTGACCGCGCTTGCGAGCGCCGCGGGATTGCCGGTTGCGCGCGCCATTAGGCTGGTGTGGAGAGTGGTTCTCCCATACGGCGTGTAAATCATGTCTGTGGTCTTCTCGCGGACGCCGAAGTAGACCGAGTCCGCGACCACGCCAATGACCCGCAGGGGCGGACGCCCGCTTCCTCCGATTCTGATTTCCTGCCCGACTGCATCGTTTCCCGCAAAATAATGCCGCGCCATCGTGCGGCTGATGATCACGGCGCTCGGCATCTGCGGGGCGCCATCCTGCGGCGTGAAATCGCGGCCTGCCAGCAGGGGAATCCCCATGGCCTGGAAGTATCCCGGAGAAACGCCGTTCATGTACGCATGCGTTTCCGCGGCAGAACCCGGCGTATAACCGGGAACGGTCACGTTAATTCCTACGACGTTGCCTTGCAACGGGAGCATCACGGAATAGGCGGCGCCTTTAACACCTGGAAGATACTTCGCGCGGTCTGACAATTGGTCGTAAAGAGCCCTGCTTGCGTCTTTGCCGGTTAGCGTAAGGGCCAAGATGTGATCGGCGTCGAAGCCGAGATTGTAGGTTTCGAGATTGAAGAGGCTGTGGAGGAGCAGACCTGTGGCGATGAGAACGATGGCAGAAACCGAGATTTGCGCAGCGAGCAGCAGACTGCCGAGGCGCGAGCGTGATGCGGCATGCGCAGCATTCACACCTGCAACTTTCAAATCGGAGGTGAGATCGCCGCGCGTGGCGGCCATTGCGGGAATCAGGCCACAAAGCAGAACCGTGATCGCGAGGACGGCCGCGGCGAATACGAACACGCGCACGTCGAGAGCAGCGTCCAATTGCACCGGAAGCTCTTTTGTGGAGAGCGCAGCCGCAAGCGATTTTGCAGTCCAGTTCGCTGCGAGCAGGCCGGCTATCGCTCCCGCAGAGCCGAGTAGCGCGGCTTCGATGAGTATTTGGCGGATCAGACGCCAACGGCCGGCGCCGATCGCCATGCGGACAGTCAACTCGCGCCTGCGGCTTATACCGCGAGCGAGAAGGAGGTTCGCAACGTTGACGCAAGCAATCAGAAGGACTAGCCCGACCAGTGCCATGGCGACTTGTGTAGCGAGACCAAACTTATCGCGCACGCGCGAGAGGCCGCGTGGAATCGGCTGGATCTCCAGGCCGGACATATCCTGCTCCCGTTCGAGGGCGGGCAATTTCGATTCACGAACGGTTTCCTGATAAATGGGTGCAAGGCTAGCTCGGGCCTGTGCGAGCGAAATTCCCGGCTTGAGACGCGCCACAATCGTGACGAAAGCGGGCGAATCACCGCTGTTCGGCGCCGGAAGGTAAAAATCCGGATCGATGCCGATTTCGATACCGGAAAAGCCGGGCGGCGCAACGCCGATGATTTCGTAGAGTTGATGCTGGAGCGGGTCGAAAGACCAGCCCGAGTTCGCAAGCGAAATCGTTTGACCGATTATTGCCGGATCGGCTGCAAACTCGCGCTGCCAGTATGCATAACTGAGAACCGCCACGGGAGTGGCCGTTGCGCTGTCGCCATCTTGTAGCGCGATCAAGCGGCCAAGATAAGGGCGGACACCGAGCATTGAGAAATAATTCGAGGAGACGGTCTCGCCCGATGCGGATGATGCTTCTTCGCCACGAGTGAGGTCGTAATCTTCCGTCTCTGTGAAAAACAACAGAGCGGAAAATACTCGGTTCTCGTCCTGGTAGTGGCGAAAGGCGTTGAGCTCAGACATGATCGCCGTGTCGTAGTCGACGTTGCGAGCCGAATTCCAAAGCCCGGCATTGCCCAGAAATACGAGCGAGTCTGGATCTCCGACCGGCAGTTTGCGCAGCAATAGCGGATCGAGAATCGAGAAGATGGTGGCGTTCGCGCCGATGCCGAGGGCTAGAGTGAGTATGGCGACGGCGGTGAAGCCGGGGGATTTGCGTAGAGTGCGCAGGCTATAGCGGACGTCTTGCAGGACTGTGTCGAACCAAGCGCCGACGCGCTCGGCGCGAACGCGTTCTTTGGCCTGCTCGACGCCGCCCAGCTCGATTTGTGCGGCGCGGCGGGCTTCTTCCTGCGTCATTCCGTTGGCGATGTTCGCTTCTGTCTTGGCTTCGATGTGGTATGCGATTTCGTCGTCGAGTTCGCGATCGAGCTCCCGGCGATGCAGGAGCGAGTGCAGCCAGAATGAGAATTTGTTTAACCAACGTTTCGGGCGCATCTGCAACCCTCCTCTATTCGATTCGCCGCGCATAGTAGAGACCCTGTCGGCGCTACGAATGCGTGGACGATCGCGCGGGCCGGAAGCAAGAGAGATCGTTTCCGCTGCGGCGGCCGCTCATCGTGGCCCTCACGATGACGACAAAGGCCGCGGCACATTGGAACAAAAGCAAACTTCAAGAGCGCCAGTACGGAGACTGGCGTTCCCGGGAAGAGCAAATTCAAGAACGCCGGCGAGACGCCGGCGCTACCTAGCGCTACGCCTGTTTAAGTTTGACTACGCGCGAGATCGCGCCGGACAACCTGCCCCAGTTGTCGGCTTCTTTTTCAAGCTGGCGGCGTCCCATTCGCGTCAGCGAGTAATATTTTGCGCGGCGGCCCTTTTCTGAGGTTTTCCATTCGGCGGTGATCCAGCCTTCTTGTTCTAGTTTGTGCAGGGCGGGGTAGAGAGAGCCGTCGCTCACCTGGAGGATATCGCGGGACACTTGCTTCAGGCGTTGGCTGACGGCGAAGCCGTTCATCGGCTCGAGCGCGAGAATTTTCAGCAGCAGCATGTCCAAGGTTCCTTGCACGAGATCGGAGGGCTTGCTCAATTTGTATCCTCGGTAACCGATAATATGTTTATTGGTCTCGGTAAGCAAGGGGAGAGCCGACGCGAGCAACGGCTTCGATTGCAGAGCGTCCCCAAAGAAACGCGCTGTTTTCGAAAGAGATTGGGCGCAAATCGGGCGGCGCGCAGTAAACCGCCAATCTGGAGATTGGCGTTCCCAGGAAGACAACGCTAATCGAGTAGCCGATCGATGCGCATTTACAAAGGCGTACGGACGCTCACTTTCGACGAAAATCTTCGAGGCTAAATCCGGCATCTTTTAGGATTTTCAGAAACAAGCCTTTTGGTATATCGCCAGCATGGACTGGAACGATAAGCATTGCTCGTTCAGGATGTTCAAGAATGAGATGTGACCCTGTTTGGCGGACCTTCCGGTATCCCATCTTATACAGGAAACGAAGAAGCTCGGCAGCTTTCGGCATTTAGTCGACGGCAAGAGTAACCGTCTCGGCATAGACAGTTCGCGTGGTCGGAATCGGCTTATGGGTTTTGCGGCACTGTTCAATATAAAGGCCCATTGCTTCCAAGATACTCCGCTTGGCGTCCTCGACAGTTTTGCCTAACCCATATACGCCCGGGAAGTCGTCGCTATAGGCGTAATACTTGCGTCCTTCCTTCTCAATTGTTATCGGGTAGCTGTAAAGGGTCATATTGCTCCCATGCTATATCCGAAGCTCTCTCCGAATCAAATAGAACACACGCGAAGCACAAACGACGGTGCCGGAAATGCCAAGCCATGAACTGTCAGAACCTGAACTGGTAGGAGACTTTTACGAAGAATTGGCGGCCGTCGGTGGTGGCGAGGCTGCGAGTTCGGAGGATATTCATGTTTGGGTCGACGGCGAGGGCGGGATCGAGATTCTGCTGATCGGTGTTGTAGCCAATGTAGACTTCGGTGCCGGGATGAGGAAGGTAGGCGAAGAGGAAATCGAAATTGAGAGCTTTCGTTGTCTGCAACGACGTGAGCTGGGGATTTGCCAGCGTGCTTGTGTACTGGCCGATGAAGCGGAATGAAAAGGCGCGATTGATCTGGTAATTCCATTTCGAGCGCATGATGTCGTTGTTGAAAATGCTTGCTGTCGTGTTGCCGGAGCGTAGCCGTGAGAGAAGGTATGTGTTGTCGATTTGCAAGCGCGAGCCGGCGTGCACGGTAAATCCGCCGTTAAAGTAGTTTTCAGCCGCGGAAATCGGCGGCCCGACGGCGGGCACATAGTTTGTCTCGGTGCCCCAGCCAGCCTCTCCATAAGCCGTGAGCCATGGGAAAAAGGCCGTATTCAGGAAAATACCGTGATGGTGGATCGGATAGTCCCGGTCCGCTGTTAAAGCCGAATAGTCGCTCGGGCGAAGGCGTTCGCGTTCCACATTGACGAACGCACCGAAGCCGGTCTGGCGCTGAAAATTAAACTGGTAATTGACGTTCACAAAATGTTCGAGGCGCGTGCCGCTATGGCTCCAGAAACTCTGCTCGAACATCGCCGGGCCATGAGCGATCAAATGCTTGCCCTCAGGACGGAATTGATAGCGAATAAAGTTGCTGACTTGGCGGATGTCTGGCCGCTGATAAAAGCCGGTCTGCGTGACGAAGCCCACGCTGGTGTCTGCAAAAGAACTGCTGAAATAGAGTTTGCGGCTGGCCCTCTCGACGTTCACTTGATAAGCGGGACCTGCTGAATATGAGTAGGAGAGCGGTTGGCCTGCTCCTGAGTCATTGAGTGCGCGTGTTGAACTGGCGAGCGCTTGTGCGTTGGCGTCCCAGTTTTTGCCAAATTTCCAGCGGAAATCAACGCCACCAACGCGGTTGAACCCACCTTGAAATTCGCGATCAGCATAAATAACTCCGACCGATGAACCCTTTCCCACGTCGCGATTCACGCGAAACAAAGCGAAATATGCTCTCTTGCCGTAAAGCGGGTCCGTGTTCGCGACGATTTCTCCCGGTGAGCGGTCGTCTGCGAAGAGCGCTCCGACTGCGTAGCGGCCGAGTTTGCCAGTGACGCGAGTGACGATGAGTGGGTCCGCGATGTTACGGGTGTACAGGAGATTGATGGGAGTATTGAAGAAACTCGCATTCTCGAGGAACAGTTGCCGCTTCTCCGGGAAAAACACAGGGAAACGCTGGTCAACTGTGATTTGCGGCTGGTCCGATTCGACCTGGCTGAAGTCCGGATTTGCGGCGATATCGAAGATCAGCCGGTCTTTGACGACGAACTTCGACTCCAGGCCGGCTCTTGCGCCCACGGCCTTGTCGTCGAATAAAGGATGCGAAGTATTGCGGTCGTCCAGGGCGCGATAAGACCGAGAAACGCCGTAAGGGGTCAACTGAATGTTGTGAGATACGGAGCGAACGTCCAGCCCTTCCATCGTCCCTTCCTGGTTCAGCAGGCCATTGATGGAACTGCTGACTCGGGGCCAATATGAGGATTCATTCATTCGCGGGATGTTGCGCTGAAAAATGAGGCCCCAGGTCTGGCCCGACTTTGGAAAACGCAGGTTGCGAAAAGGAATCGCCATCAGGACTACGTAACCCTTCGATGTGACTTTCCCTTGGGAATCCCAAAGCGTATCGAACGAATCGTCCGAGCCCGAATCTTCTGAGAAGAGTTGGTCGAGCTGGATGCCGAGGGGATTGCAGACGAAGGAGTAGGATCATGGAACGAATCGAACATCACTTGGACGCGATCGTCGTCGTAGATATTTTCACGGCGCGTCATGCGGGCACGCACCAGATCGGGGCGGGAGTCGAAGGCTACGAAAATGATGTAAATCCTTTTATCCGTATAGCCGAGATAAACGACGGTGGGTTCGGATGCGGGTGCGCCGTCTTTCGGGTTCTGCTGTATGAATCCCTCGACTTTCGCCATCTTGCCTTCGATGGCGGGGGAGGGCTTCATGTCGAGGAAGTCCTCCAAGGTCGGCGCGACCTGCATGTGGGGGATGCTGACGCTTTTTGCCGCTGGGGAAGCGGATGCGGCGGAGCTTAGAGCGAGGATCAAGCAGATGCACAGGGCGGCTGTCCCCAGGGCCCTCAGTTGGGCGCCAGCGCGAATGCGGTCCTCGCAGGCCTGCGATACGGATCTCGCACTTAGACGTTGGCAGGGATAAGAGGGATGGCCCCGTAGGCCAAATAATCGACACGGGCTTTGCCGACTGGGGCTAGCGCGAAAGAGGGAAGAGGAGCCAGGCGAGGCCGATTGCGATCAGCATGAAGAGCGCAAAGGAGCAGATGGCGCGCGTGATGCGGGCGGCAAGGGCGCGCTGACCGATTGCTGCGAAGGCGATTGAAACGAGGAGTGCAAAGAGCGTCATGGACGCTAGATGGCTCAAGTGCATCGAGTGAGCCTTCGGCGTACCGCGGTCTCGAACGCGTCAATCGCGGCGAGTATATTTACGATGCCAGCGGCCGCAATGAGCCTCGTGCCGTAGTCTCCCGCTGCGAGCGACAGGTCAGCCGGCGGCAATTCCAGGGCACGCGCCACAAAATAGAGCGCTCCGCTGCCGATATCCGCAAAAAAACCAAGAGTGCCTAGCGGGCCATCCGAGCCCGGCGCAAATACCTCTCCGCGCATTGCGCAGCCGATTAGGATGAGCGCTGCCACGACAATGAAGAATGCCGCCCCTTTTTTCCAACGGCCCAGCAAGAGATGTCCGAGCCCGGGAAGTATCCATGCAATGAGCGCAAAGGCAATGGCTTGCGAACTGGGATTTGACTCCCGTGACGCTTGTGCAGAAACCGCAACGTTTTCGGGCTTTGATTCGGTTGAGGGATCGGCGGCGGGTTCATTCATGTTCGGCTGAGGTTTTTGTGCGCTTAACGCAGAAGCGCGAGAATCTCCGTCTGCACGGCACCGGTGACGCGCGCTTCGCGTTTGCCGACGTATACGTTTACTTCGCTGCGGATACCAAACTCCGGGAGATAAATACCGGGCTCGACGGAGAAGCAAGTGCCTGGAATGAGCTTGCGGTCATCGCGCGTTTCGAGACTGTCCATATTTGCGCCGTTGCCGTGAACTTCGCGGCCGATGCTGTGGCCGGTGCGATGGACGAAATTCTTCGCGTATCCGGCTTTGCGAATAATTCCTCGTGCGGCGCGATCCACTTCCCATCCGTGAATTTCGCGGCCGCGGGCAATGGAATTCTTCACAAGATCGACGGCGGCATCGCGCGCCTGGCGGACAATTTTGAAAATCGACGCGTAGGAATCGGGGACGCGTTCGCCTAAATAGCCGACCCATGTGATGTCGTAGTAGACGCTGTCCGGCGCATCGAGCTTTGCCCACATGTCCAGAAGCAAGAGGTCGCCTGCGCGAATGGGCAGCGCTGTGGCGGCGTTCGGCTCGTAGTGCGGATTGCCGTTATTGGGCTGCACCGCGACGATGGGAGGCTCGTCGGTTACGAGACCGGCATTGTGAAATAGATCGAGAATCCAAGTTTGGAGTTCGTGCTCTTTGAGCGGCTTGCCGTCGCGAACGAAGCTCGCGGCGCGAGTGAACGCTTCGCGGCAGATGCGGTCAATACGCTTGCCTGCTTCGAGATGCATTTCGAGCTGGGCGTCGGACCATGCGGCTTCGAATTTCTGCACGAGGTCGGCTGAGCTGACGACTTTCTTCTTCAGCTTGCGAATGAGTTCGATCGTGCCTGCATCGACGAGACCGATGTAGGGAATGTTGTTGTCGGGAGAGTATTGCATGGCGATTGTGCGGCTACCGGAGAGAAGCTTTGCAAGCGATTTTTGCAGTTCCTCCCAGCCGGAATAGACAAGTGCTTTGCCTGGAAGCCCGTCAAGCGTGCTTTTCTCCACGCGATGGAGCAGCTTTCGAGGTTCGCCACGAGTAGGGACGAAATAGAACCAGCGTCGCGTCATCATCAGGTCGCCCTTTAAGCCGAGAACGCGAGCGGCGATAGGATCGCGGTGGTGATGATCGTAGAAGAGCCAGCCATCGAGCTTGCCGGCTTTCAATTCGGATTGAATGGCTTTGATGTCGGGCATGAGGGCGATGTCCGTTTCTGTTCGTTATGCTTCGATTCCGCCGAGAAGCTGCTGTGCTTGCGTTCGCGTAATCCCTACGATTAGCACGCGCTTGGTTCGGCTCTTTTCGCCGGCGATGATTTTAACAGCCGATGCGGGCACCTTCAAATTGGCGGCGAGGAACTTGCGTAGTGCATCGTTTGCGCGGTTATCGACGGGCGGCGCGGTGAGTCGGACCTTCAATGCGCCTTGATATTCGCCTTCGATGGCGTCGCGGCTGGCGCGCGGCGTGACTCGGACGGCGAAAATCACGCCGTCGGGATGTTGGGCGATTTCCATTGCGCCTCGGTTTCCTTTTGCGCTTGCTCTTGCGCGACGTTACAGCGATTAGAGCATAGTGCGCTCTTTATTTCCTGTGGACGCAATCGAGGCGAGAGTCTTTGGGCAGCAGAGTGACGAGTGGCGAGTAGCTACCGAACGGCTATTTCGGCGGCGGGATACGGTAGACTGTCGGACTCGCGGCGCGTCGATGCGGCGTCGGCGGGGAATCACGATCAGGAACGGAGAGATATGGCGATTCTTGTCACGGGTGGGGCGGGATATATCGGGAGCGCGACAGTGGAGCGGCTGCTGGAAAAGGGCAGTCAGGTGGTGGTGCTGGACGATCTTTACCGCGGACATCGGGCGGCAGTGCCTGCGGGAGTGCCGTTTTACGAAGGGCGTGTAGGCAATAAGGGCTTGGTGGAGAAAATTCTGAGTGAGCACTCGATCGAATCGTGCATTCATTTTGCAGCGCTGGCATATGTGGGCGAATCGGTGGCCGAGCCCAGGCAATATTTCGAAAACAATGTGGGCGAGGGGATGGCGCTTGTGGGCGCGCTGGTGAAGGGGCGCGTGTTGCATTTCGTGCTTTCGTCAACATGCGCCACGTACGGCGAGCCGGAAACTGTGCCGATTCCTGAGACGTGCCGGCAGTGGCCCAAGAATCCTTATGGCTGGTCGAAACTTTTCATGGAGCGAATGCTCCAGAGTTATGACGAGGCTTATGGGTTGCGATTCGTGGCGCTGCGTTATTTTAACGCTGCGGGCGCGACGCCGGAACATGGAGAGCATCATGAGCCGGAGTCCCACCTGATTCCCAATGTGCTGGCCGCGGCAATGGGTGAGCGAAAGGAAGTCGCTGTCTTCGGCACGGATTATCCGACTCCGGACGGAACGGCCGTCCGCGATTACGTTCATGTGACTGATTTGGCCGACGCGCACATTGCCGCGCTCGGGCATCTGCGCAAGGGAGGGAAGTCGGACTTCATCAATCTCGGCACGGGCGATGGATATTCGGTGCTTGCGGTGATCGAGACGACACGCAAAGTGACGGGCGCGCCGATTCAGATTCGTAAAGAGGCGCGGCGTCCGGGCGATCCGGCGAAGCTGGTGGCCGACGCGCGGAAGGCGCAAGTTGTGCTTGGTTGGAAGCCGGTTAAGTCGGATTTGGCGTCGATTATTCAGACGCAATGGGAATGGCGCAAGAAATTTGGGAAGGGGTATGCGCAGTAGCGGCAATCAAGAGAGTGGCTTCGGGCCGCGCCGATGCTGGTGCAATGCCTGTGTCGCACCTACGGCGCTCCTCTCTTCTTCTTACGTGTACCCAACCCTTCCGGGTTGGGTACTGAGTTGTGCCGCGCCTGCGGCGCTGGATTGCGGCGATGGACTCTGAGCTAGCAGCCGGTCGAGAAAGGGCGCAGCAAGCACGCGGCCCCATAGCAATACAAACACGCGGGGAGTGCCGCGCTGAAGGCCGCGGCGCTATGTTTAAACCTTAAAAACTACAAAAACAATCTCATGGAACGATAAGAAAGCCCTGGGTCGGCTTGGGCACCGAGCCAGGGCTTTCTGTTCATCCTCCGGGGTAGAAGAAACGACGAGTGTCGCCCGTGTGAAGAATTAGGAACGACGGTTGTGCTTCTTTGCGTATACGTTTCCGGATGCTCGGTTCTGACGGCGATTGAGCGCGGTCTTATCGCGGGCAGTTAGCCTGCCACCATTGGCTGCGCGCATTCCGTTCTTTTCACGGTTGATGCTTTGCTGCTGGCGCTCAAGGCGCGCTGTTTCGCCGGGCGTGAGTCGGCCATTCTTCACGCCTTGCGAGATGCGATCTTGCTGCGAACGTTCCCGCTGCCCGACTTCACCGGGGCCATAGTGCGTTGAGGCTGCGTTGTGCTTATCGGTATAGATCCGGTTGGAGAGGCGGTTCTGCTGGTTGTTGATCCTGGTGCGATCAGCAGTGGTCAGATGGCCGTCATCCTGCGAGCGCATGTTGCGCTCTTCGTGGTTGATGCCGGC
>DATEGW010000030.1:0-17318 GCA_035279845.1 Candidatus Acidiferrales bacterium
CCCGCGGGATTCCCACTTTCCCACCGCCACGACGGCGGTCATCTTCTCCCCACCTTCAACAAACCAACCATCTCCTGCCGCCGCTTCTCACTCACACATTTCAACCGCGCCAGGGGGATACGATGTGAGTAGGCTCTCCCAGCCCCTGCGCAAAAATGGCGACGCTGCCTCCAAGAGGTATGCTTGCATGCTCGGCTCCGATAAAGCCGGTGGACATCATGTCACAGGTGTAAACCGCACTATCGTCCGGAACTGATTTCGGAATGGGCGCGAGATTTGCCTGCGCATCGTTCACGTGAAAATATTCCGCGAATACTCCATCTTTTATATTCGCGAACTTCCAACCTCCGAGCATCTCCGTGCATTGGGATGTGAAACCGCGCAAGCAGTTGTCGCACTTATAGCACGGTGTGATGGCGTTGACGGCGACGCGGTCGCCTTCGCGTAGGCCCTTAACATTTGAGCCGAGCTTGTAAACAATGCCAACTGCTTCATGCCCCAGTGTCAGATCTTGGCGATCTCCGATTGCCCCGTGTACTGTGTGGGAGTCAGACGTGCAAATGAGAGCCCTCGTAGTCTTAATGATTGCGCCATCTGGTCCGGGGTCTTGTGGCACAGGCTTTTCCATGAAGCCTGCGTTCCCGATCTGATGCATCACGAATGCCAACATCATCTCTTTCGCATTTGTGTTCCGTTGGGTGTGCTCGCTTTCGAGAAAGACTTCTATTTTTTCAGCCATTTCAACCTCCATACGTCAGTGTCCGCCCGTTCAGCCTGAATTTTTAGCGTAGCGCTCCGCATGTGTATGTGATTTGAATCACCAGCTTGTGCGGGGTCAACAAAAAGAGAAATCAGGCGTGGATAGGAGGCGCGACCGCAACACCATCAGGCTGATCGCAACGAGCTTTGCGGGCTATCAAATGCCTGTTCGTTGCTCCCATACAGCATGTATCTAAATTGACCATGCAGCCATGCTTCCTGAGTCATGTCATTTGATCGGCTGTCCACTGATTCGTGCAACACGTGCGCGCAGCTGCCGCCCTTCTGCGCAATTTCCTGTTCTATTCGCACGCGAGCATTCGCCATAAGGTTCTCATAGCATCGATTCCACAATTCATCGCGATGCAGCATCGTGTTTGCCACATGCTCGCTCGTCGCTTCTACGATATGCTCGCCGATAGCCTCGACGTTCATTGGTGGCAACTCACGATGCCAGTAGACGGTCTTGCAGCCCGTGGCGTCTGTTGTGTTCATGTCCGCCCTCACGCGGGTTCATCAATTGAATTCTGCCCTGTTCGTAGCTAGCTATATGTGACGCGAATCACCGCGAGGCCGCCGCTTGTTACCGTACTCTGTGGCTTGAAATACGGAATAACGCACAACACGGAAAAGGTCCGTTTTGGTGAGGAGTGATCGCATAGAAGCAGTCTCAAGGAGGGAGCGTGATCACGGCCAAAGTTCAATTGACGCAGCCCTGCAAGTCAAAGCGACGCCAGTTTGTCGCAACCACCGGCAGCAACCATCATCTCTTGCTCGACGACGCAGAAGGTGCCACCGCTCCGAAACCCATAGAGCTTGTTGCTGTGGCGTTGGCTGGCTGCACGGCTTTCGATGTAATTACAATCCTTCGCGAAAAGCATCGCCAGCAAGTGACGGGGTATGAAGTGCGCGTGGAAGCTGACCAGGCAAATCTGCCCCCACAAGTATTCACGGCGGTCAGAATCCATCATGTGCTGACGGGACCGAATATTGATCCGGCGGCTGTCGAGCACGCAATTCGATTGTCAGAGGACAAATACTGTTCGGTTGGCGCCATGATAAAGCGGTCTGCTGCGCTCGATACCAGTTTCGAAATCGTTGAAGAAAGCAACGGCAGTGAGCGCGAGCTTCTTCCGGCCGAAGTCGGAAGTTAGCCGATGTTGGAGTGCGAGGCATAATTCAATGAAAAAAATCGCTGTCGTGACCAGCGGAGGAGACGCGCCGGGCATTAATGCGGCGATCCGCGCCATTGTGCGAACGGCCATCGCGAAGCGCTGGGAAACATTCGGCGTGCGTCATGGGTATGCGGGGTTGGTTCGGGGCGATCTCGTGCCGCTCGGCCTCCGCGACGTCGGCGGGATCATTCAACATGGAGGCACGATACTTGGCAGCAAGCGATTCCCGGAATTCAAGTCCGACGACGTCCAGTCAGAGGCAATTCGGCTCCTTTGTTTGAGGAATGTCGACGCCCTTGTCGTGATCGGCGGCGACGGCTCACAGGCTGGGGCACATGCTCTTTCGGGAAAGGGATTCAACGTCGTGGGAATCGCCTCCACCATTGACAACGATCCTTGCGGCTCTGAGATGACTATCGGCGTGGATACAGCTCTCAACGTTGCCCTCGAAGCGATCGACCGCATTAAAGTGACGGCTTCGTCTCATGAACGTGCATTCCTTGTCGAAGTCATGGGGCGAAATTGCGGATACCTCGCGCTCATTTCAGGCATCGCAGGCGGAGCCGAGTGCGTCGCCCTTCCCGAAACGCCGACTGACCCCGAAAGAGTGGCGTGCGAGCTTCGCGAGTCATACGAACGCGGTAAGGCGCACGCGATAGTTGTTGTCGCCGAGGGGGCCTGCTACAACGCAGAAGCTTTAAGTTGCTATTTCCAGGAGCATCGCGAACGTCTCGGCTTTGAATTGCGCGTTGTGAAGTTAGGGCACGTCCAGCGCGGGGGTACGCCGGGTGTGTTCGATCGCTTGTTGGCAACGCGAATGGGCGCTGCTGCAACGGAATGTGTGGCGCATAGCCAGTTCGGCGTATTGGTCGGCCTGATCAACGGCCGAATGGGTACAACCCCGTTCACCGATGTTCTAGCAAAGCGCAAGCCGCTTGACCCACAACTGATTGCTCTTGCACGCGTCTTGTCTGCTTGAGTGCGCCCCTGGTGTAGCAATTACGTTGGCGAACGGACGCCTGTTAAGTCGAGGCAAACGTTGACAGATTCCGGATCAAAGGATGGCTGAGGCTGAAATTCAAAGTACTTCGCTAGAGCTTGCATCGCGCCATTTTCAGGCAAGATCCGCGCTGAGATGCGTGCGAGCCGCTCATCGCGACCGATCTCGATCAATCGTCGAATGAGTTCCTTACCCAGCCCAATTCCTTGGTAGGCATCGCTTATCACAATCGCAATTTCCGCCTCAGGTTCGCCGTGCTCTTTGGTGAGTCTGCCGACTCCGACGATCTCATGCGCATTCGAACCCGGTTCAACGGTGTCGACGACCAGTGCCATCTCGCGGTCATAATCGATGAAGCATTGTTGCGCAAGCCTGCTGTGTGCCACGCGCGCATCAAAGCTCACCATGTGGAAGTAACGTAGATAGACGCTGTTCGAGGAAAGGCTCTTATGAAAGCCCACCATCAGCGGTTCATCTTCGGGCCGGATAGGCCTTATCAAAACAGAAGTACCCAGTTTCGTCTTCCATTCACGCACGTATTTGGTCGGATAAGGGCGGATTGCAGGCCTGGGTAGCTCTTCAGGCGCGATGTGAGATGGATGTAATATCACTCGCGCATCCAAAGCAACAATTGCGTCGCTCGAGGCCAGCAGTGGATTGATGTCAATTTCCTTGATGCAGGACTGTTCCAGAATCAGAGTACTGAACCGGATGAGAACTCGTTCCAAAGCGTTGATATCGACGGGAGCTCGTCCGCGTATGCCTTTCAATGCCGCGAACACTCGCGTTTGTTCCATCAATCTTTGCGCTAGCGTTGCATTCAGAGGCGGCAATGCGAGAGCACGGTCGCGATAAACTTCCACAAGCTGACCGCTAGATCCAAACAGGACCACTGGGCCGAACTGCGGGTCCACACTGCTGCCAAGAATGAGTTCGTAGCCGTCCAATCGAATCATGCGTTGAACGGTGACTCCTTGGAATTTCTCCAATCCGGCTTTATCGCCAACAGCAGAGTCGATTTCGCGAAACGCTCGGCGAACAGCCTCTTCATTCGCCAGATTAAGTTTCACTCCGCCAGCGTCCGTCTTATGAGTAATGGTTTCCGAGTAGACTTTGAGAACGACGGGAAACCCGATTGTGCTTGCCAGAGAAACCGCCTCATCGCACGAGCACGCAATTCTCGTATCCACCGTCGGGATTCCGTAGCACGACAAAAGTTGTTTCGACTCGATCTCCGTAAGCAACACGCGATTGCTGCACCGTACTCCCTCGAGAATTTCACGTGCCGATTTCCCACAACTATCGCCTTCAGTGATCTCTTCGGCAAGGCTCGGTGTCTCATAAATCCCTCGGAGGTTATATGTGTGACGCCACATATAACAGAATGCACGGGCGGCAGTGTCGGGATAGGCGAAGGTCGGAACCCCGACCCTGTTTAATGTTTCCACTCCGCTTGAAACGAGTCTTCCGCCCATCCAACTCGCTAGCACAGGCTTTTTCGAGCCGTGCCCATAAGCCTTAAGGCATTCAGCGGCGCTTCCCGGATCTGTCATTCCCTGCGGAGCGAGGATTGCCAGCAATCCGTCGCTATTGGAGTCGTTGACCGCGATCTCGAATGCACGAGCGTATTCCTCTGGACCTGCGTCGCCGAGAACGTCGATTGGATTGGCATGGCTCCAGTTTGGCGAGAGGAATTCGTTGAGCCTGCTCGCGGACTGATCGGATAGATGCGCCAGTTCGCCACCGTTAGCGATCAGAGCGTCCGTGGCCAGTACACCGGGACCTCCTGCGTTTGTGAGGATGGTCAATCGTGGCCCACTTGGGCGGGGTTGTCGGTCGAGCACTTCGGCCATATGAAACAGGTCGGAGATACTGCGAACACGCAACACACCACACCGGCGAACCGCAGCATCAAAGACTTCATCACTGCCCGTCAAAGCCCCTGTGTGCGATGTTGCCGCGCGCGATGCCGCCTCGGATCGACCGGCTTTGATAACGATGATCGGCTTACGAAGTGCAACTTCGCGAGCGGCGGACAGGAACGCGCGCGCATCTCCCACTGATTCAAGATAGAGCAAAATACTCCGGGTATTCTCGTCGTCGCCAAAATAATCGATTAGATCGCCCCAAGTGACGTCCAGCATCGACCCCGTTGAGACGATCGCGCTAAAGCCTACCTGCTCGCTCAGGCTCCAATCAAGAATGGCCGTTTCAAGAGCGCCGCTCTGGCTTAAGAATGCGACACTTCCGGGCAAAGCCATATCATGCGCGAAGGTGGCGTTGATCCCGCCAATGGGATTCATGATGCCGAGGCAGTTCGGGCCAACAAGGCGCATCTTGCTGCGGCGCAAAATCCGCCGAATTTCTTGTTCTAGCTGTGCGCCATCTGCGCCGCGCTCCTTGAATCCTGCGGAGATCACGACTGCCGCACGCACCCCTGCTTCCGCACATTCTTTAACAATGCCGGGCACGATTGGCGCGGGCGTGACTATTACAGCCAGGTCGACTTCGTTAGGAACACTCGCTATTTGCGAATAACATTGGCGCCCGAGAATTTCGGAGTGCTTAGGGTTCACGAGGTAGAGATTTTCGCGACACGAACCTTTGGCGAGATTCTCAACGACCGTGCGTCCGACGCTTCCTTCACGTGCTGTCGCTCCGATGACGGCGATTGCTCGGGGCGCGAACATACACCTGAGTGCCGGATGTCTGTTCATTGAGACCATATCAGGCGTGCAAGAATTCAAGAGCGAGCAGAATTATCACGCACCTGCGAAAATAGCAATGTCTGTGACATTGATGATAGTCGGTTAACTCACCCGCCTGCTCTCAAGTGTAGTTGTGCATTCCAAAGACAACGCCATCATCGGCTCGCTCTAGTGTGGGGATGGGTTCTTACGCGCGAACGGTCAGCACAGGGCAGTGCGCGTTGGCGATTACTTTATTCGCGATGGCCCGGCTGACTCTTGTCGCCAGAGTAGTCGACCCGCTTACATCGCGAACGCCGAGAACAATTAAGTCCGTACTGTTTTCAGCTGCGACTTCCACAATTTCGTTCGCAGGATCGCCGCAGCCGACGATCACCTGCCTCTCGCAGCCATCTATGCCTTGCCGAGCCACGCACTCCAGGTCGAGCTTGGCGCGGTTGATTCTCATAGTCATGTTATCTGCTGATTTTTGGTCACTCGGTTCGGGCAGTGCATGATAAACGATTAATCGGCCGTAATTTTTTGCTGCGAGCGAGACTGCGAACGGTTCAGCAGCAAGAGATTCCGGCGTAAAGTCCGTCGGAAAAAGGATGCAGCTAAAGCGGGCGGTTGACGTCAGATCGCTGCTCACACATGGCCCCACTGTCAAAATGGGAACCTCAGAGCGCCGAAGAATTTCCTCCGCGATGGAGCCGAGAACCAGCCTCCGGGGTCCCGTCCGGCCGCGGGTGCCTAGCACGATTAGGTCAGGCATAGTGTTATAAATCACATCTTCAACCGCGCTCCAAACATTGCTGTCGCCCGTCACTGTCACGTCGTGAGGAATTCCCGTCAAGCTCGCATCAAGATCTCGTCTGAGATTACGCGCGACTGCTTCTTCGGCATCGCGTAGCGCGGCAGCGCCCTCGGGCGTAGAGTACGCATAGAATTCGGGAGTCTCCACGTGAAGGGCGTGTACTGCCGCACTATACTCGCGCGCAAGCCCAATTGCGAAAGGCATGGCCGCCGCTGAAGATTCGGAGAAATCGGTTAGAAACAGTACATCCTTTATGGATGTCGAACGCCTCCATACTGGGCTCGCGGCTTTCATAAACGGCTCCTAATTCAGTATTGGCCCAAGGAAGCGTTTTGAATGTGACGCCGGTCACGCTGGGTTGTACTGTCCCTGGTGTTCACAGGGGCGCTGAAGAGAAGAGGCGCCGCTTCGCAATTTCGACCAAGATCAAGTATGTGGCTGTCGAGAGGGCTAAAAAGACAAAATAACGGCCCGGCACCGGCGTGAAGCCAAGAATCCAGCCCGCGAAAGGTAAGGTATTAGACAACCTATTGCAGTGACGACGAGCGTAGAGATTGTAAGTGATGTGCTGGGACGGCTCTTCAGTGAGTTGCCCATGGTTCGAATCACGAAAAGAACGAGAGTTTGCGTCGCCAGAGACTCGACGAACCAACCGGTACGGAACTCAGACTCCGCCGCGTGAAATATCCTCAGCAAAACAAAAAAGGTCAGAAAGTCGTAAAGCGAACTAATGGGACCGATTGTAACCATGAAATTGCGGATCAATTTCATGTCCCAGCGACGTGGAGCGGACACGTATCGTTCATCTACGGGGTCGGTTGGAATTGTCAGCTGTGCCGAATCATATAGGAAGTTTATTCAAAAGAACTTGAGTAGGAAGCATAGGGAGAAACGGAAGAAATACCGACGCGAAAGCTATACTAAAGACGTTACCGAAGTTCGAACTTGTTCCCATCAACAGGTATTTGAGTACGTTTGCCGAAGCCCGCCTCCCTTCGATAATTCCTTTGTGCAGAATATTCAGTCATGGTTTGAGCAGGATGATATCCGCTGCATCGCGCGCAACGTCAACCGCCGAGGACACAGAAATGCCCACGTCCGCGGAGCGCAGCGAAGGCGCATCGTTAATTCCGTCGCCGATGTAGCCGACGACGTGACCCTGCTGCTTGAGAGCCTGAATGATCCTGTGCTTTTGCATAGGAGAAACGCGTGCGAACACGTGTGTTTTTCCAGTCATCGTGCCCAAGGCGGAGTCGCTTACATGCTCAAGTTCGTCACCTCGAACGATCAGGGGCTTCTCGATCCCAACCTCTTCGCAAATGTGGCGGGCGACGAGTCCTGTCGCGCCTCATACGAAGCAGCGCACAAGACGGAACGTTTTCCGCGCCAAGCGACAATAGCGGGTTTGCCGCGCAGTTGCGGATCATCTCGCTGTTCAACGGATGCGTAAAACGCATCCATATCAATGTGGACAATTTTCCGCATGTAGCAGAAACTATTCTATTCCTCGCTGGTCACTCCATGAGAATGCAACCGGACATCATCGCGGACTACCCAACGGCGGGCACAGCTGAAACATTTGCGAGTGAAAGAGGCATGCGTGTGTTTCAAGGAGCGGGATCCCGATCCACTGAAACTGCGCCAAAACTCAGGGAGGCAGATCAGCGGCCGGCAGTAATTGATTTGCTGGGCCGCCCAACGACCTTTCCGATAGGTCCCAGATCTGCCGCAGCGTGGATCGCTTCCTGGACTAGATCAGCATCTGAAGAGCGCTGAATTACGATCGCGTTTGGGAACAAGCCTCCGAAAACGACGAACAATACTCCGACGGCAAGAATCCAACGCTCGCGTGGCAGCGCATCGGCCATGACCGTAAATCCCGTCCGACGTTTACCGAGGAAGAGGCGTGTGAACAATCGGAAAAAGCTGATGGCATTCATCGCCGTGGCAATGGGCAGCAGCAGTCCGGTGAGCGGATGCGAAGTGAGCGCTCCGTGAACTAAAAGGTCTTGAGAACAGAAACCCAGCGTGCCGGGCAAACCAACCAACGCCAATCCAAAAATTACGAACGATACGGCCAGGCGTGGCGCGTGCTCGGCCAGACCTAGGTGCTTGCTCGCAGTCAGGTTCTCGCCAAAACGAACTTCAAGCAATCGCAGAATTCCGAACAGCGCCACCGTCGAGATTGAAACCACGAACCAATGCACAATCGCGCCGGCAATTCCCTCAGCGGTTCGGCTTTCCAACCCGCTCAAAATGCACGCGGATTGGCTGAGCGCCAGAAACGCAAGCAAGCGGCGAGGCGAATTTTCCGCAAGCGCGCGGATCGCCACATAGATAGCGGTCGCAATCGCGAGATAGGAAAGTACCGGAAACAAACTGTCTGTGCTCGGAAACAACGGCACGATCAACTTGGCAACCAGGAGTGCCCCGAAATGTCCGTTAAGCAGAAGCGCCGTCGGGAGTACCGGACCGGTTTCAGCCGCATCGGCGACCCAGGCATGCGCGGGGCAAATTCCTTTGCGAAAGATTACGGCAATCACGAGAAGTGCGAACGCTAGCACGCCACCTGGGCTTTCGCTCTTCAGATAATTGATGGAATTGCTGCCCGAGCTGATCACGATCAAGCCGATAGCCAGTGCGAGGGCGAGAGTTGACACTAAAAGGCCGGCCAGCGGACGCCAAGCTCGCGCACGAAACCATCCGGTCCGCAAAAAGGGGACAATAGACAAAATCCACGCGACAAGCAGGACAAGTAAATTTTCAGTCGAGTACGCTAGAAGCGTCGAACCCAGCAGAAACGAAATTCCGCCGACCGTCGCGGCGGTGCAATCCCGACGCGTGAGCAGCAGCGTCGCGCCGAAAGTGATGCAGGAAAAGAGCAGCATCAATGCCTGATATAACGAGTCGCTCTTCGGTGCGTTCGATAGGAGCACTGAGCTTCCAGCAATCGATACGAATGCTGCTATGCAACCGATCATGCGCGCGTGCCGGCGATAACCGATCAGGAGAGCGGCTGCGAACCACGGCGCTCCAATGGACACACCGGTCACAAACGGTCCGCGGAGAATCGACCCGGGCGCGGACACTAGTCGCTCCCTGGTCTTGCTGGATCATTCAAGCCGATCGGGGCCGCGCTGCCGGGCCTGATCGTCTTCCGAGTTATTCGGACGCGATCGGATTTTGCTAGATACGTGGATACCTGTAGAAGAGGATCAACCACCCAACGGTCCAGAATTGTATCGAGATGACCGCGGTCGAAAGCCCAGCGATACAGCCACAACTGGACTCGCTCCGGCAACAACTCCTCAATTTGTGAGCCGACAGGCAAGACGTCCCCTCCAATCGCCGAGTGCATTTGGTGGTAATCGTGAAGCATCGATGGCGCGCGAAGGAACTGCATCGTGCGAACCGTCGCATTTCCCAAAATATGAACGACCGCGAGCCATTTCCATCCGAGCCCAATCTCGATAAAAATTATGCCCACTTGCGTCAGAGTGGCGTAGGCAAGCGAAGTCTTGGCATCGGCGCTGGCGCGTCCGACGATAGCGCCGTGGATCGCCGTAGCCCAACCAATCAGTATCACTAAAGCGGAAGCCAGCCACGAGCTTGCAAGCAGCGGTTGCGCTCGCAGCAGAAGGTACGCGCCCGCATGGATAGAGATCGCACCGTAGAAAATTGCGCTCGATGGCGTCGGGCCTTCCATAGCCCGCGGTAGCCATCCCGAAAAAGGAATCTGCGCGGCCTTCCCAGCGGCCGCCAGCAGCAGAAGAAGACACACAATCACCGCCGGCGTGCCCGTAAGCGCCGGCAGGCCGCGATCGAATGAAGCCGTTGCGGCCCAGTGATGCATGGCGAACACGCCCACGAACAATCCAATGTCACAGGCGCGATATATGCCAAAAACGCGAAGCCCATTTTCCACAGGAGCCGGCCGGAGCTGAAAGAAACCGATCAACAAGACTGAAGTGATCCCCACTACTTCCCATCCCGCGGCGAGCAGGTCAAACGAACCTGCAGCGAACGCGAGCAACGATCCGAACGCGAACAGATGGAGCAAAAGAAAAAATCGCAAAAACCCAGGCTCGCGATGAAGATATGTCGCCGAGAACTGCGCGATGAGTCCCGATAGCACGACCGCAAGCGCCAGGAAAGGCAACGAAAGCCCATCCGCCATTAGCACCAGCGGAAAGTGATAGTCTCCGACGGCGAACCAACTGCCGAACGCGACTGCAACGGTTGATCCAGATGCGACCCTCCAAGCGAGCGCCGCAATTCCAAGCGCGCACGCAGCGAACGTCAGTCCGGTAATCCACGAAAGGAAGCGCTCGCCCGGGGTCCAACCAAGCAGCCACAGCAATGCAATTGTGGCAAACACCACACCCGGAGCCAGCACGACAAAAGTCAAAATGGCTTGTGATGGATTCACGGCGCTTCATCTCCTAAAGCCGTTTGAGTCGCTTGAATCCAAGCCATCGGAAGATGCTGGAGCTTGCCGGCGTACCATTCATGCGAGGAGAGCGCGACCGGCAGCCGCTCCAATGCCTCGTGGAACTCCTCGAATCCGCTATCCCTCCGCACGTGGACGCGCCCCGAGAGCGGATCGATCGTCGCGAGACGAATCCAGCGATTTTCGACAAGTCGCTTCAGCGACGCACTCGCGTTAATCGCCTTTTCCAATCTGCTGGGCGTGGTCTCGACCACGAAAAGAATTCGCACAGGCTCATGGATTTCAACCATCTGCCATGGCAACCCGGTGCGCAGATCGCTTGCGTGGCCATCCATTACGCCCACCAGGCTCGTCACGTTGTGGGGGAGTTTTGTCCCGCAGCCGTATCTATCGTTGTCCACGAAGGAAAAGTAATATTCAAGGCTGATGCCCGCGCAGACCGGTACGGCCGCACCTAGCAGCGCTGCGAGGCTGTCATTGTCGGGATCTTGGCTTGCGTCATAGGAAACAAGAAATGCCCGTCGGTCCAGAAATAGACCCTGCGTCAGGCTGCGGCGCCCGATGATGCAGACCGAATTCGTGCAATGTCCGTACTCCGGCCGTGGTTGCGCAAGATGTTCGCTACGCTCTTGTACGTGGCGAAGCGCGGCCTGCGGGTCCGCTGTTCGGCCGAATGATTCGAATCGCCGCGCACGTTCGCGTGCGTTTAGCGCGCTGGCTTGATCTAAAGAGTTGCGAATCGATTCCAACTCGGACTGATGCGTGGCGGGAACCGCATCCAGATCGAATAGTTCTACGTCGTCACTACACGTATCGTGATAGCCGCCGACGAACCATGTATCCGCGGGAATATCGATGCCTTCCTCGCGCAGGCGTTCGCGAACCTCAGGTCGGTTAGCCATCGCCGCAAAAAGTCGTGCGTTCGGTCCGCCACGGCGACCTCCACATGCCCCGCAGTCGTGTGCCGATTCGTGCGGATTATTGAGGCTGGTCGAACCATGGCCAAGCATTACGACGAGGCGAGCGAACCCGCGCGTGAGACCGGCCGGCCGCAATACACTCGCGACGCGTTCTGTTTTTTCTTGCGGAGCGAACCCCGTCAGCAAACCTGCTACTGCGGTCTGGGATTCCTTTGTGTTTCGCATCAACGTGAGCTCTGTCCTCGGCTCTGGGAGAAACTCCGTGTTCAGCCAGTCACGAAGGAGGGCATAGCGTCGAGGTGCCAGCAAGTGACCAACCAAGGGAACCGCCGAGAGCATGCCGAGAGCTGATGTGGAAAGCCATCCGCGCACTAGTGTCTTTGAAGAAACAAGCGAATTTCGCATCAGCATCCCAAGAACTCGCCTACGCCAACGGCGGCTCTCCAGCAGCGCGTTGTCCTCGGGCTTCGGTCGCTCCATCACGGCATGCTCCGGTTTGATTACAACGGGGCAGAGCGCTGATCCGTGTGGATCGTCAATTCCCTTATAATCTACGGCCACGCCGAAGTAGCCGGCGGCGCCGTAAGTCTCGACACGCGGGTCGGCTTCTTCGAGAGCGCGCCGCATTGACTCCTCTCGTTCGTCCAGGCAGAAAAAGACTTGTGCAAGAGGTCGCCCATGCCGCTCGAATAGGCCACGGTATTTCCTGTGGCTCGCCAGTCCGCGAAGAATCTCGCGTTCATGCCAGCGTTCATAAGCAAGATGTAGAATCCGCCGCCGCTCCAACCCATTGAATGTTTTGACTTCGCTGACAAACGCCGACCACTCGGACTCCGATAGGCGTTGGATTTCTCCCGCGGAAAGCCTTAACACGCGAGCCGCGTCATAGATACGCGCGGCCCGGCTCAGGCGCCTCTTCTCCTGCGTCTTAAGTGGATTCTCCTGCGGAAAAGCCTCCGCTGCGCCCCTGTGCGACGCTACTCCGGACATCGTCAGCCGCACTGCTAGGAAGTCCATAAACGAACAGGGAAGCACTGTATGTGGCGCCAGAGCGGGGTCTTCTGCAAGCTTATGCATCATGCCGGCCCAACCAGGCAGCGCCAGAAGTTCTGCTTGGAGAATTTCAGGCCAATCAGCTTCTCTCAAAGACCGGCTGTCGAGATAGTCCAGGACGGCGTCTGCCGCTGAAAAGGAAAGGCGCTCCTGCTTTCGAAATTCGTCGTCTAATCCAACGAGGTATCTCGGGAAGATTCCGCCTCGCTGTGAAAACAATGTTCGGACGCTTTCATAAAACCCCCTCTCCCGCGTCGGCATGGGCCAATAGGCCGTGCCCTGATCCAAAAAGACGGAGCAGAGCCGAATCAGCCACGGATGGATCACCTCGTCCACGGGACGGGGAGGAGTCGGTTCCTCTTCATGAGCTACTGCGCGCGCAAAGCACGCATCGAACAGTGCGCGCAATGCCGGCCGACGAAAGTCCTTAGCCAAGTCGCCCTGTTCGGTGCGCCAGATAATCGTCGCCGCGTCGAATTCTCTGACGCCGGGTGTGATCATCGCTCTGCGCAGATCGCTGCGGTTCAAGCGCGCAAAGATGGGCGAGTCGGACTCCGCATCGAGCACGGCATCCACATCCACGAGCTGGATCCGCCCCCGAGCCAGTTCGGCCCGATAGGCCGCTTCGCTCATGTAAGCCTCCGCGCCGAAGAGTTGCGCGGCTTGTATTACCGCTACTTCGAACGATAAATGTTCAAAGGCGTGCAGCGTGTTGTGATGAATAAAGACGCCTATGGGACCCTGCATCGGAAGTAAATGCGCAGCGTCTTCAACCGCCCGACGAAGTCTCTCCAAGCGGGCAAGCCTGGGATGGCTCTCCGTCATCGGCGCGGCCTTGGGCGCGATTTAGGCCGCTCCCCGGCCGCCTCCTTTAACATGCTCACGGTGTCGTCCAGTTGGGCGTAAAAATATCGGCGGAGGATGTCGAGCACGTCGATCAGCGCACGATCCCGGATCGAATAGTAGACCTGGTTGCCGGCCTTCCGGCTGACCACGATCTGTTTTGTCCGCAGAACTGCCAGATGTTGCGAAGCATTAGCCTGTTCGATGCCGAGCCTTCCGATCAGACTTCCAGCGGTTAACTCGCCCTCACGCAACAGTTCGACAATCGCAATCCGGGTAGGGTGTGCCAGACCTTGAAAAATCTCACTCTTAAACCGTCGCAATGCGTCTCTCATATACTATAGTATATTCGAAACTACGCATATATAGGAAGCAACTTTTCTTGTTTTCAATATCCATCTGGGTCAGCTGCAATTGGAAATGAAATCGAGAGCGAACGCTCTAAGGAGGACACACCGCCTGTGCAGCGGGGCTTTACAGAAAGTCAAGATCCGTACTGGTGGATGACTTACATCAAGGACGGCAAACGATTCTGGGAATCAACGCGGACAAGCTCACGGCAAGCGGCCTTACGGATTTGGAAGAAACGCGAGGCAGAAATTGCCCTGGGCAAGTTCAAAGTGGGTCGGCCCGGCGAACGGATTGAGTTTGAGGAGATGTGCAATGAGTTTGAGCGATCTCACTTTGCAGCCATCTCCGAAGGAACGATCGCTGGTTACCGGGCCTATCTCAAGCACTTGAAGGCGTTTTTCGGAGGTTTGGTGCTGGCGCGGATCACGACCAAGCTCGTTGAAGAATATCGCAATTACCGTCGGCGACAGCCTTCGATTCGTTATAAGGGCCGGCCACTCAAGGGCGCAACCGTGAATCGCGAACTCGAATACCTCACATGCTTGCTGGACCTCGCGGTGCGTCGCGAGTACATGCGACAAATCGGCCCGCGGTGTGAAGCATTTCAACGAGCTGCGAGAGCGGCCCGTCAGGCAGTTGCTAACGCTGGAGCAGGAGAACCGACTGCTTAGCGCGGCCTCTCCTTACCTCCGAGTGGGGATCATCTTGCTGATCCAGACACGGGGCAGAACGTATTCGGGTAGCGCCGGATGCGGTGATACAACCGGCCATGCGCCGCACGAGCCCGGAAACGAAGCGGCAGTATCAACTAGGCAATGTCGAGCAGGTTCGGGAAGCCATGGAGAGGGCGAATCAGCAGGTGTATGGCGGAAGCGATCTCGTGAATTGAACCAGGTTCGGTTTTTCATGACACCTACATGACACTCGCTTGGTCCGAAGACAAAGCCTGAGAAGGTAGGTTTTCTAAGTCACTGAAAGAGAAGGCGAATTTGGCTCCCCGGGCTAGATTCGAACTAGCAACCCTTCGGTTAACAGCCGAATGCTCTGCCGTTGAGCTACCGGGGAACCGGACACATGTCTTCCGGGATTCTAGCATCTTATAGGATGCCCTGCTGAGGACCCCATGCCTTGGCGCAAACAGTTGTGACTAAAAGACGCGACGGATTGCTGTCTGTTAGCATCTGACTGAGATTAGTAACTTCTGAGCCGTATGACGCGTTCGCGGGCGGCCTTCGAATACAGCCACTAGGGAGGTCACATGGCGCCGTGCAAACATCTCAATCAGATCAAGCTGACGAACACCGATAAGCACGTTTGCGAAGAGTGCGTGAAGATGGGCGATACGTGGGTGCATTTGAGGCTGTGTCTTGAATGCGGCCATGTCGGATGCTGCGATTCGTCCAAAAACAAACACGCGACAAAGCATTTTCGTCATACCAAACACCCGTTGGTTCGTTCAATCGAACCTGGAGAATCATGGGTTTGGTGTTATGTGGACGAAGTCGAGCCCGGCGAAATAGGTCCTAAAGGGTTTCGAGAGATCGCAGATTAGGCGTGTCAGCCTAAAACGCAACATGTGCAACTGGGCGCGCGCAAGTCAGTCGCCGCAGCGGTAAAGGAGGAAAAATGGCCTCTGCTCCAGTCCCGAGCGTTCCAGATATGTACACGCAGGCATTTCCTGTGTTGACGGACTCGCAGATCGGACGAGTTCGTGCCGTCGCTAAAGTACGACAAGTGGCGCCAGGCGAAATCGTTTTCGCCCCGGGAGACACGGCTGTGCCATTTTTTGTTCTGCTCACGGGGGCGATGGAGATCGTCCAGCCCGACGTCAACGGTGAGCGCCCGATTGCAAAGCATGGCCCCGGACATTTTACGGGCGAAATGACAATGATCTCCGGGCAGCGCTGCCTGGTGACCGGCCGGGTGACGGAAGCTGGTAATTTCCTCGAGCTGAGCGGAGAAGGTTTGCGCTCGCTCATCACACGCGACGCCGAACTTAGCGAGATTTTTATGCGCGCGTTTATTTTGCGCAGGCTGGAACTTATCCGGCACGGTTTCGGCAACGTGATTTTGCTGGGTTCGCGCTATTCGGCGAAGACGCTGGAGCTTCGCGAATTTCTTACGCGCAACGGCCATCCCTACGCGTATGTCGATCTCGACTTGGACAGAACTTCGCAGGATCTTCTCGATCGTTTCGAAGTGGCGCGCGATGAAGTGCCGGTGGTCATTTGCCCGGCTCATGGTGTTCTGCGCAACCCTACGATACAGAAACTCGCCGAGGGCCTGGGATTCAACACTCCCATCGATGAAACACAGGTGCGCGACCTGATTATCGTCGGTGCGGGGCCATCCGGGCTTGCCGCAGCGGTTTACGGCGCTTCCGAAGGCCTGGATGTGCTCGTGATCGAAACGGCTTCTCCCGGCGGCCAAGCGGGCTCAAGCTCCAAAATTGAAAACTATTTGGGCTTTCCGATCGGAGTCTCGGGGCAGGAACTGGCAAGCCGCGCGATTACTCAAGCCGAGAAATTTGGCGCCAACATGATGATCGCGCGGAATGTGGTGCGGCTCGATTGCACGCGGCGGCCTTACAAAGTGGTGCTTGATAACGAAAAGTCTCTCCCCGCGCGTTCCATCATTATTGCAACGGGTGCACAGTACAATAAGCCGCCGATACCGAATCTGCATAAATTCGAGGGGCAAGGCGTGTATTACGGCGCGACTTACATGGAGTCGCAGCTCTGCGGACCGGAAGAAGTGGTGGTTATTGGAGGAGGGAATTCCGCTGGTCAGGCTGCCGTGTTTCTCTCGCAGACGACGGGCAGGGTACATATGCTCGTTCGTTCGGGTCAGCTTTCAGACACAATGTCACGCTATCTGATTCAACGCATCGAGCAAAATCCCGCCATCGATCTGCACTACAGAACGGAGATCACGGATCTGAATGGTGGAAATCACCTCGAGTCTGTTACATGGCGCGATGGAAAAGGCGAAACGACTACTCGAAACATTCGACATGTCTTCATCATGGCTGGTGCGTCGCCGCGAACCGATTGGCTGCGCGGCTGCGTCGTTTTGGATGAGAAGGGGTTCATTCTGACAGGACAGGATGTTGACGCGGCAGCGGAAGTCGTCAGGAGCCGGTCCGCCGGTCCACCGCAAATGCTGGAGACGAGCCTGCCGGGAGTCTTTGCTGTGGGCGACGTTCGCTCAGGCAACGTGAAGCGCGTTGCTTCGGCTGTTGGGGAAGGCTCGATCGCAATAAG
>DATEGW010000031.1:0-6965 GCA_035279845.1 Candidatus Acidiferrales bacterium
AGTGATTACCGATCCAGAGCAATGGCTCTTTCTCGATACGGAAACCACCGGCCTCGCCGGCGGCACCGGCACATACGCGTTTCTCATCGGCATCGCATGGTGGGACGCGGGCGGGCTCGAAGTAGAGCAATTCTTCCTGCGAGAGCACAGCGAGGAGCATTCGCTGCTCACCGCTCTGGCAGAACGCCTGGCCGAACGCCGCGTTCTCGTCACATTTAATGGGAAGACGTTCGATTGGCCGCTGCTCGAGACGCGCTATCGTATGACGCGCTCCATTCGCGTGCCTGAGCCGCGCGCACATCTCGATTTTCTGCATCCTTCGCGGAATCTGTGGCGGCTGCGCCTCGGCTCGGTGCGCCTGCCCGAACTCGAACGCCACGTGCTCGGCTGGAATCGCGGCGCGGATGTGATGTCCGAATACATCCCGCAGATTTATTTCGATTTCCTGCGCGGCGGCTCGCCCGATCCGCTCATTCCAATTTTCTTGCACAACCAGATGGACTTACGCGGGCTTGCAGGGCTTGCCGCGCGCGTGATGCAGGTGCTATCCGATCCCGAAAAACATGGCTGCGATGCATTCGAACTTTTTGGAGCTTCGCGTATCTGCGAGAAGCGCGGCGAGTCGGCGCGCGCCCGCAAGCTTTACGAACGCTCGATTGCAGACACGGAAGAACTCTCAGACGAATTGCCGGAACAGGCGGCGCGCATCGCGCGGCGTTCTCTGGCGCTGATGGCCAAGCGTGAAGGCGATCATTCAGCCGCAGTCGCGCATTGGGAAAGGCTTCTCGGCAATTCGCGCGAAGGCTTCGAGGCTTACGAACAGCTTGCCATTTATCACGAGCGCCATGCGCGCCAGCCTCAACGCGCGGTCGAAATTTCCCGCGAAGCACTCGCCGAGATCCGTCGCGCGCATCGCAACGGCTCGATCGCGCCGCATCTTCACCTCAAAGCTCGCGCTCGCTTTGAGAAGCGTCTAGCGCGGCTCGAACGGAAGCTCGCGCGGAAGATTGCACGCAAGCCGCCCTTACTTGCCACACCTGCCGAGCAATCGGCTTAATCAGGCGGAAATCGCATGGTCGGCAGGAAGAGACTGTCCGGACCAGATCATCTGCTGCGTCCACGGCGCGGGCGGCGCGCTCCAGAATTCATCGGAGGACGGCAAACCCAGCGGTAGGAACGCTGCGGCACACATATACAAGCTTCCAGTGGAGATGTACGTTTCCGCGAGCGCCGGCTGATGACCGCAAAAGCCGATCTGCAGCCAGCCGCTCGCGTCAAACGTGCCCGGCGCATCCATCATCTTCCGCATTACGGCGGTCATTGCGCAGCGAGCCTGTGCGGGCTTTACAGCGCCAGGCAATTCCCGCATCCAGGCAATTTGCGCCAGCGCATGGAACGCGCCAAAACGGTAGGTGGTCGAGCGCCCAATCGAAGGAAACGATCCATCCGGCGCGATCCATCGCTCTAAAACTTGCGCGTAACGCTTCGCGCGCGTGAGTTCCGTTGAATATGCCGCGTCGAATTGGGCATCTTTCTGCCGCAGCACGGAAAGTGCATCGATCAGCATCGGATGAATCACGAAGCTGTTGTAGTAATCGAAATGAAAGAATTCGCCGTCGCCATAAGCTCCGTCACCCTTGTACCAGCTCATCATGCGCGTGACGCAATTCTCGAATCGTTCTTCGATCGTCTTTCCGCCCATGGTTTGCAGCGCAGCTTCGACAGTCGCCGCAAAAAGGACCCAGTTATTGCTCGTAGGAGTCGGAATCGAGCGCGATGAAAGCAGCGCCGCTACGATCTGGCTCTTCACTCGCGTATCAAGCGGTTGCCATAGTGTCGACGGTGCTCGCAGAATTCCCTGGGCCATGAACGCCGCATCTACGAGGGGTTGCGAGCCTTGATTGAAATTCAGGAAATCGGGCGAGTGCGGATCGGTGGCTGCGTCCAGAGATTCGCGCGCTAAATTCGCGAATCGCTTTTGGCGCATGGCTTCCGCGGCATCGGTTCCCTGCGCCGCAAGCCAAGGGGCGACTCCGCAGAGCGTGCGTCCGAACGCCTCGAGATGCGTGTATTTTGCTCGGTCGACGGGATTCGCCGCTTCGACGGGCATATTCTTCCGAAGCTCCCGCTTCGAGAGATTCTCGATGACGGGCAGCGTGACTTTTTCGAGCGTCTCGATCCAATACGAACGATCGTTTGCCTGCGAAGCGGTTTGCGATTGAGCGGCACTCGACATGCGCCCGGCATTCGCGGCTCCAGCAACGCCAAGCGCCGTCGCTGACTTCAAAAAGCGCCTTCTGCTCTGTTGCGACATGATTTTTCGGCTCCGGCGCGACAGCTTAACGCGTCAAGTCAGGCCATACAAGCGCGCGCTTGCAGGCCGCCGTGATTCGTGTCTCGCTTCCGCCTCGGCCATCGGAGTAAAATTTAATCAGGAATCCGAAGTGTGAAATGGAAGGCTATCCCAGCGACTCGCCGGGTTTCAGCGCATGAATCTCGAGCCCGGAGATATCCTTTGTCTCTTCGCGCAGGCGGTCGGGCGTCCCCGTGAGCAGCGGAAACGTCCCAAAGTGCATGGGAATCACGTGGCGCACTCCGAGCAGCCGAATCGCCAGCGCGGCTTCGCGCGGTCCCATCGTGAATTGATCGCCGATAGGCAAGAGGGCCACATCCGGTTTATAAAGATCGCCGATCAGTTTCATGTCGCCGAATACAGCCGTGTCGCCTGCATGATAGACAGTGAGCCCGCCGGGCAGCCGCACCACATAGCCGCTCGCTTCTCCGCCATAAATAATCTTGTCGCCATCCTGAATGCCGCACGAATGGATCGCGTGCACCATCGTGATTTCGAGTTCGCCCACTTTTTGTGTGCCGCCCTTATTCATCGGACTCGTGTTCGTCACGCCCTTCGATTGCAACCACAGGCATGTCTCAAATATCGCAACGATCTGCGGCGTATGCTTTTTCGCGAGCTCGACAGCATCCGCGATGTGGTCAAAGTGGCCGTGCGAAATCAGCAGCGTATCGACGCGTTCAAACGACTTCAGCTCCTGCGGGCACATCGGATTCGATTGCACCCATGGATCGACAATCACCACCTTTCCCGTCGCCGTCGTGATGCGAAACGCCGCGTGTCCCAGCCAGGTCAGCTTGTTGCCGTGAGTCTGAAGCATAATTCCCGCCCCCAAATGAAATACAAATTAAAAAGGAACGTCATCCTGAAGGCCGCGAAGCGGCCTGAAGGACATCTCTTTATTTTTTGTAGTCCCTACGTGTTTATCTAATGCGCCGCCAGGGCCGCCTCAATCGCCTTCACAAAATCCGCTCGCGTCTGCTCGCCTTCATAATGGGCAACGATCCGCCCGTCGCGGGCATAAAAAAGCGTCTCCGGCATCGTGCCCGTCCATTGCGGCCTCACGCCGACGTAGAACGCGTCGATATCAATATCCGGATTCTGCCGGTAATTCGGAAAATCCGGATTATTCTTTGCGAGAAAATTGCGCACCAGATGCATGTCCGCATTATTGTCAAAGCTAACGCCGAAAACCGCGAGTCCTTTCGCCTTGTACTCCTTCGCCAGATCGACAATTGTCGGGTATTCATAGCGGCAGGGCTCGCACCAGGTCGCCCAAAACGTCACCAGCAGCGGCTTTCCCCTGTATGTCGCGAGAATCTTCTTGTATCCGTCCAGATCGATCAGCGGCAATTCAGCGGACTTGCTCGTTGCGGCATGAGCTGCCGTCGCGCGATGCGGCGCGGCAGGGGCTTGTGCTTTGACCGAGGCCAACGCGCCTAGCAGTAAGGTTATCGGCAAAACCCAGAGAGCAGCACGCAATCGCATTTCTATCCCCTCACCCCGCGTTCATTTTATAAGCAGTGTCGCGATCCGGCAATCTTGAAACGCCGCTAGCGCGTGGAGTTCGGGCGTTATAATTTCGCCTGTACGGCATCGTGAGGCACACACTTGCCTTCAATAAACATTGTCCTTCTTCCGGGTCTCGATGGAACCGGTAAATTATTTACTGACTTCATCGAGGCGCTACCTCCTTCGCTCACTGCCAAGCCGATTGGATATCCCTCCGACAAGTTTCTTTCTTACGCAGAACTGCTTTCTTTCTTGCACGCAAACATACCTGAATCCCAGCCATTCGTACTCCTCGCTGAATCCTTTTCCACGCCTCTCGCAATTCACTACGCCCCCACTCGACCCGGCAACTTAAAAGCGCTCGTGCTCTGCGCTGGATTCGCGATGAATCCGATTGGTCGCCTAATGCGGCTGGTAGTGGCTGCGGCCCCTTGGTTCTTCTCTCTGAAGCCGCCTGACACGATTCTCAAGCACTTTCTTCTCGGACCGAATGCTCCGATCCCTCTGCTGCATAAAGTTCGGGACGTGTTGAGCATCGTCGATTCCGGCGTGATTACCGCGCGTGTGCGTGAAATCTTGAATTGCGACGCTCGGAGTGACTTGGGCAAGGTGGCGGTCCCGACACTGTATCTGCGACCGGCCGATGATCAACTAATCTCCACACAAGCGCTCGACGCCATCCGACTCGCTAAACCAGACGCTCTCTTCAAATCGATACCCGGGCCGCACATGATCCTGCAACGCGAGGCGTGTGCATCCGCTTTGGTCCTTTCGGAGTTCGTCCAACAGCTCGGGTTTTGAAGGTCGAGCACCGTCGGCTCCCTTGCCGCGTCGTGCAGTCCCGTCTAGAATGGAATCCCGCGCGGATGTCACTGCATCGGTAGTGTGTACGCCCGCTCGAAAGGATTTCATGCAAAACGCGCCCAGCGAATCCGAATTGATCGCGGCTCTGCGCACCGTGATCGACCCGGTCCAGCGCAAAGACGTCGTCACATTGCGAATGGTGAAAGATATCGCCGTCGCCGGCGGCAGCATCTCCGTTTCTCTGCCGATGCCGCCCTCGCCCATGCGCGACGCTCTAGCGAAAGACATTCGCGCGGCGGTTGGCAAAGTCTCCGGCGTCGCGAATGTCGAGGTGCGCTTCGATTCGCCGACGCCCCAAGCACCGCCGCCGCAACGCCCCCACGCACACGGCCCGCAGCCCGGACAAGCTCCCACGCGCGCAACGCTTCCCGGTGTGAAGAACCTCATCGCCGTCGCAAGCGGGAAGGGCGGTGTTGGTAAAACGACTGTCGCCGTCAATCTCGCCATCGCGCTGCAAAAAATGGGAGCGAGCGTCGGCCTTATGGACGCAGACGTTTACGGGCCGAACGTCCCCCTCATGCTCGGAGCCAACGAACAGCCGCGAATGGCCGATCAGCAGATGATCGTGCCCGTCGAAGCCTACGGCCTGAAGACGATCTCGATGGGCCTGCTGAATCCAGGCGATAAGCCGCTCGTCTGGCGCGGCCCCATGCTTCATAGCGTGATGCAGCAATTTCTGAAGAACGTCCGCTGGGGCGAACTCGATTACTTGATCGTCGATCTACCGCCCGGCACTGGCGACGTGCAACTCAGCCTGATCCAGAGCGTCGCACTCACTGGCGCGGTAATCGTCACCACGCCTTCTATCGTCGCGCTCGCGGACGTACGCAAGGCAGTCGAAATGTTCAAGCAGGTGAACGTCGAAATTCTCGGCGTCGTCGAAAACATGAGCTACTTTTCGTGTCCGCATTGCAACGGCCGCATTGACGTTTTCGGCCACGGCGAAGGCGTGCACATGGCGAAAGCGTTCGGCGTGCCTTTCCTAGGCGAAATCGAAATCGATCCGCAAATCCGCATCGGAGGCGATACAGGCAAGCCGGTCGCCTCACTCGGCGAAGACGCGCCCGGCGGCAAAAGCATCTTCGCCGTCGCGCGCAACGTCGCGGCCCGCGCCGCCGAACTGAGCGGCTCGGGCAGCGGTCCTGTTGTGGAGATTCTTTAAAAGCAGTGGCTAGTATCGAGTGGCAAGTGGCTAGACGAACCGGAGGCGACGTTGGCCGAGTCTTCGCAGCCGAAACACTATAAAGGATTTAGTGGTCTGGCAAAAATCGATGCTACTCGCCAAGTCGATTTCACTTGCTTACGGAAGCTTTTCCGCCGACTGAACGCTATGGCATCGTTGCTCAGATGCGGAGAGCATCCGTCGCAATTCCATCGAATATCGCCGAGGGACAAGCGCGGCACGCCACCAGCGATTTTATGCACTTTCTGTCTCGCGCAAGTGGATCACTGGCAGAATTAGAGACCTTATTGATATTGAGTGTGGACTTAGGCTTCTGCAATCAAGAAGCCGCGAACGCGCCGATAGAAGGCGTTCACGAAATCCAGAAAATGATTGCAGCAATTCGGCGAAAAGTTAGCGGCGTCTAGCCACTAGCCACTCGATACTAGCCACTTGAAAGTTGAGGGTAGGAAGTAACGTGCCATCGCAAAAGCAATTCAGAGCAATCAAAGGAACGCGCGATATTCTTCCCCCAGACTCTTCGCTGTGGAATTGGTTTGAAGGCCAAGCGCGTGAAACCTTCGAATCCTACGGCTTCCGGGACATCCGCACCCCCGAGTTGGAGGACACCGATCTCTTCGCTCGGTCCGTGGGTGAAGATACTGACATCGTTCAAAAGGAGATGTATGCGTTCGTCTCAAGTCGCATCGAGCGGTTCGAGAAGCTTAGAGCCAGCCTTTCCGAAGCCGCCGATCCGAATGCCTTCTTAGAACGGGCGGAAATGTTCCTGTCAGAAGTCCAAGTAGCAATGCGATCGGGTGAGATTGAGTCGACGCGGATCGCGGAGTCTTGCCGTGACCGGCTCGCCGAGGAGTTGCGCCTATACAAAGCGGCACTCAATGAAAAAGACGACCGGTACATCGGCCTGGAACACAGAATCAGCTTTTCTGCATGGGACTTCCCAATCGGCGAGAATGTGAGCCTCCGGCCCGAAGGCACGGCGTCGGTCTGCCGTGCCTTCATCGAGCACGGAATGCACACGCTGCCTGGCAACGTGAAGCTCTACTACTCCGG
>DATEGW010000032.1:0-11067 GCA_035279845.1 Candidatus Acidiferrales bacterium
CCCGCGGGATTCCCACTTTCCCACCGCCACGACGGCGGTCATCTTCTCCCCACCTTCAACAAACCAACCATCTCCTGCCGCCGCTTCTCACTCACACATTTCAACCGCGCCAGGGGGATACGATGTGAGTAGGCTCTCCCACTGCCGCTCCGCAATACCTAATCGCCGCAATCTGTGCTACGCTTTTGCATCGGTGGTGTTTCGCTGCGGAAGCCCGCCGCTTGGGCCGCCTCGGCAACGCACCTCGCTTCTCTTTCGTCTAAATAGACAGGAACCGACCGATCATGGCCACGAGTACTATTGTTCCGCCTGCATCGACCACAAAGCGCAAACGCGAAGTGATCGATCAGGCAGTAATTCGCTTCTGCGGTGATTCCGGTGACGGCATGCAGATCACCGGAAGCCAATTTACCAACACTGTTGCGCTCTACGGCAATGACCTTGCCACGCTCCCCGATTTCCCGGCGGAGATTCGCGCTCCTGCGGGCACGCTTCCGGGTGTCAGCGGCTTCCAGGTTCATTTTTCCTCGAACGACGTGTATACACCGGGGGACAGCGTCGATGCGCTAGTCGCCATGAATCCGGCCGCTTTGAAGATGAATTTGCCTGACCTGAAGAAAAACGGCATCCTGATCGTCAATCTCAACGATTTCGGTGAGACAGACCTGCGCAAAGCGCAGATGACGTCGAACCCGCTCGAGGACCACTCTCTCGACGGCTACCGCCTCTTCCCTGTCGAATTGACTCGCTTGACGCGCGCCGCCCTGAAGGAATTGGGCCTCGACGCTAAGAGCGCGGATCGCTGCAAGAATTTCTTTGCGCTCGGCATGTGCTACTGGCTTTATAACCGCTCGATGACGCCGACGCTTCATTGGATCGAAAATAAGTTCGGGAAAAAGCCCGAGTTGGTTCGTGCCAATCATCTCGCCATGCAGGCGGGATATAGCTACTGCGAAGCGACGGAAGCGTTCCAGATCACGTACGAAATTCCACCGGCGAAGCTCTCGCCCGGTCTTTACCGCAATATCAGCGGAAACGTCGCGCTCGCGCTCGGTTTTGTCGCTGCCTCGCAGAAGGCCGGCATTCCGCTCTTCCTTGGCTCGTATCCGATCACTCCTGCCTCGGACATTTTGCATGAGCTCTCAATGTACAAGGATTTCGGCGTAATTACGTTCCAAGCCGAAGACGAAATCGCAGCGATCACGTCCGCCATCGGCGCGGCTTATGCAGGCGCGCTCGGGCTCACCACAACTTCCGGTCCGGGCATGGCGCTCAAAACGGAAGCCCTCGGGCTCGCCGCCATGGTCGAATTGCCGCTCGTGATCTGCGACATCCAGCGCGGCGGGCCTTCGACTGGTTTGCCCACGAAGACCGAGCAAGCCGATCTCTTGCAGGCTCTCTTCGGCCGCAACTCCGAAGCGCCGGTTCCAGTTCTCGCACCCGCGACGCCGGGCGACTGCTTCTGGATAGCCCTCGAAGCCAGCCGCATCGCCATCAAATACATGGTGCCCGTAATCATCCTCTCCGACGGTTATCTGGCCAACGGCGCCGAACCCTGGAAAATTCCGCAACTTTCCGAACTGCCGGAAATTCCGGTGCGTTTCGAAACGAATCCCGAAGGCTTCAAACCGTATCGCCGCGATCCGCAGACGCTGGCGCGTCCGTGGGCGATTCCCGGCACGCCTGGCCTCGAACATCGCATCGGCGGCCTCGAAAAGCAGGATGTGACCGGAAACGTGAATTACGAACCCCTCAATCACGAGCATATGGTTCGCACTCGCGCAGCGAAAGTTGAGGCAATCGTTCAGGAAGTGCCAGACGCGGTGCCCGAGGGCGATCCTTCGGGCGATCTGCTGATCGTCGGCTGGGGCTCAACGCATGGGCCAATCACTGCGGCATTAAAGGCGCAACGCGCTCGCGGCCGGCGCATCGGACACGTGCATCTGCGCTATTTGAACCCGCTGCCCAAGAATCTTGGCGACGTACTCATGCGCTATGACAAAGTGCTGGTGCCTGAAATGAATATGGGACAGTTGGTGATGATCCTTCGCGCGAAATACCTTGTCGACGCGAAGGGCTACAACAAAATTCAAGGCAAGCCGTTTAAGCAGTCGGAACTCGAACGCAAGATTGAGGAGTTTCTCGGCTAGATTTTGCCGTCGTGCTTTGGGTCGTCATTCTGAGAAGAATCCCTCCGTTTTCGCGGCCGGGAAATAGGAGCAATTAATGACCACGGCAACATTGCCGGTTTATTCGAAGAAAGATTTTCAGACTGACCAGGAAATCCGCTGGTGCCCTGGATGCGGCGATTACGCAATTCTCTCCGCCGTGCAGTCGGTCTTCGCCGAACTCGGCGTCCCGCGCGAAAAGTTCGTAATGATTTCGGGCATCGGTTGCTCAAGCCGATTTCCGTACTACATGAACACCTTCGGCTTCCACACAATCCACGGCCGCGCACCTGCAATCGCTACCGGCCTGAAAATCGCGCGCCCCGATCTCGACGTTTGGGTCGCGACCGGCGACGGCGATTCGCTGTCAATCGGCGGCAATCATACGATCCACATGCTCCGCCGGAACGTCGGCCTGAAGGTTCTGCTCTTCAACAATCGCATTTACGGCCTGACCAAAGGCCAATTTTCGCCGACCTCTGAAATCGGCAAGAAAACAAAGTCGACGCCGTACGGCACCGCTGACCGTCCCTTTAATCCGATTTCGCTCGCCATCGGAGCCGAAGCCACGTTTGTTGCGCGTTCCGTTGACGTCTTCCAGGCGCATCTGAAAGACACGCTGAAAAAAGCCTCGGCCCATCGCGGCTCGGCCTACACGGAAATTCTGCAGAACTGCAACATCTTCAATGACGGCGCATGGGAAGACCTCACCGAAAAAGAGGCTCGCAGCGAACACATCATAACGCTCGAGCACGGCAAGCCGCTCATCTTCGGCAAAAATCGCGATAAAGGAATCCGCATGAATGGCTTCGATCTCGAAGTCGTTCCACTCGGCAACGGCATCACCGAAGCCGACTTGCTCGTCCATGATGAAAAGCATCCTCGACCGGCGTACGCATTTTTGCTCGCGCACATGGAAGAGCGCCCTGGCTTCCCTACCCCGATCGGCGTGTTGCGCTCATGGGAACATGTCCCACGCTACGAAGATCTCATCGCCGAGCAACTGGCCGAAGTTCAAGCCAAGCGCGGCAAAGGCGACCTGGGTAAGCTGCTGCGCGCCGGCGACACATGGGAAGTTCGCCCATAAGCGCCCGTAAGTAATTGCCCTGAGAATATAAAAAAGGCCGGGCCCACGGTGTGGCCCGGCCTTTCGCTTTTAAACATATCGATATCAATTCGGCTTCGTGCGTTCCGTATCGCTTACGCGGACCCTGATTCGCGTTCCGCGACCTTCCAGGTCGGTCGGATCTCCCGTCGCGCCGGGCCTACCGATGCTCGTTTCCGCACACTTGCCCACACCGCCGCGCATGATCGGCGCACCGTCGTCGGAAATTTGCCAACGGAAAAGCCTCGCACCATAGAGGTCCATGAGGTGTTTTGTCTGCTCCATCGCTTCATCATCGGATGGCCTGACGATCACAAGGGTATAGTCCTCCGACGACTGGTTCTGCTGGGGCACGACTCCGATTCCCCGCGCGTCGTGCAAGGCGTCATTCACCACTTCCACTTGTTCGCCCGAAATTCCCAAACGCTCTAGTTCCCGTACCACTTTATCCGCCGCCGTGCACGTATCGAAAACGCCCGCCGCTGTTCGATTCATGGCTTAAGCCCCGTGACCCACCTTCAGGAAAAAGTATGCGGGTGTGTCCCTGACAGGCCCATAGGGAAAAACCATTAAGTGATCTGCCCTTATCCATTACGAGAAGTGTAGGCAAAAGGCGCCCACGCTCTAGGAGTTTTCTTTCAACGAATAATGTGATGAAGAAGATCGCGCGGGTGTCAGTGCGGCGCCGTATTCATGGCGACGGTGGCGCCAGCCGTCGTCGAAGGCAGGGCGGGCATTTCCTTCAGGGCCACATCGCGAGCCGCTGCGAACTCGCTCCAACTCGCCTTTGAAACCGGATCGGCGGTCGGCAATTTCAGGCGCTCAAAATTGAGGAAGCTTCCATGAAGCTCGATACGGAAATCGAGGTGCGGCCCGGTAGCCAGTCCCGTCATCCCGACGAGCCCAATCCGATCACCCTGCGCCACATGCTCGCCGTTGTGGACCAGAATCCGGGAAAGGTGCATGTAATACGTCATATAGCCGTTCGCATGCTGGATCTTCACCAGGTTCCCGTCCTCGCCCTTCCGGCCCGCAAAAACCACGTGACCAGCGCCGATCGCTTGGACGGGCGTGCCAATCGGCGCACCGTAATCGGTTCCAAGATGCGGCCGCCGGATCTTCAGAATCGGATGAAAGCGGCTCGCGCTGAAATGCGAAGTAATCGGCGCGGCAAACTTCAGCGGCGAATGCAAAAACGCGCGTTTCATAGCTTGCCCGCTAGGCTGGAAGTAAGCCGGATTGCCCGCAGCATCGTGAAAAAGCACAGCCTTGTACGAATGCCCTTCGTTCACGTATTCGGCCGCAAGTACGCGTCCATACGAAAGCAGCGTGCCGTCGGGCAAAATTCGCTTCTCCACCACAATGCGAAATTTGTCTCCCGGCTGTGCGTCCGTGTAAAAATCCAGGTCAAACGCAAAAATATCCGCGATCTGCATGGCGAGCTCTGGTTTTTCGCCGGAGTCGATCACTGACTGGAACAGCGAATCGTGGACTTCACTTGCCACGCCAGCCGTTTCAGTTTTTGAGGGGATCGTCTCGACATCCGAATGGACGTCGTCGCCGTCCGCATTAATCGAAAGCAGATGATCGTCGTCGATCCGGTAGCGCACTTCACGCAATTCGCCCAGCAGCGACCGTCCAATCGAAATCACATGTCCGGCCTGCACGTGCCGCAAATCAAAAACGGACTGCGCCGAATCGATTAACTGCGCTGCAGTGTCGCGCTCGATGCCGAAATTCTGGAGAATCGTGGCAAACGGAAGACCGGCAGGAATAATGCGTTGATTAAAGAGGACCAGGCTCTTGATGTGCGCGGCTTCTGACCTCGCCTGCGCCACTTGCGCCCGGAAGAGACTATCAGCCTGAAACCGCTTGTGGTACGACTCACTAAGACAAGTCGCCGCAGCAACGAGAAAGACTGCCCAAAAAGCGATTCTGATCCACTTCAAGAGTCCCCCAAGTAAAACGCATCGGCCCCGAGGCAGGATAACGCAGCACTAAGCGATTGAAGAAGCGAAAACTTCCAATTCCAGCCGATATGTTCTTTGAAACCAATGTGCTTGGCGGATGTCCAACAAAGCGGAAATCTAACGCGTGAACCGGCCGGTGCCTTTGATCTTTTCCGCTCCGGCGCGCTGCAGACGCGTCTCCAAATCGTCCCGGACATTCTCCGCAGGATCGACTACGCCAATCAGCACCATGCCATTAGAAACTTCCGCGTCGTAGATTTTGCCTTTCTTCCAGTTCGGTAGACTGCTCGTCACAAGAAGAGTAATTACCGTCGTAAGAATCGCGGAAAGCATCGTGAGTTCATAAGTGACAATTCCCGTGGGCCACGGCGCGACGAGCGGCATCCCTCCCGTCGTCAGAGGAAATGGATACGCCACCTGCATGTACCAGGCCAGCCAAAACCCGAGTGCGCCACCGATAATCCCGCCGCAAGCCGCAATCTTGTACATGTTTGTTCGCATTGGGGTCACATGCATGAAGCCGTATTCTTCAAACGGTTGCGCACTCATAACGATAATTCGCGCCGGCGCCACACCCGCATCACGCAACGAATCCATCGCGCGCTGCGCGGCTGCCGGACTCGGAAATAGTCCGTAAATACTGTCGGCAGTTGCCATCAATCCGCTCCTGCTTCCCTCTGCGTCCTAAGCCGATCTGCAAGGCGCGACTGACCGTCCGCAAGCCGCGCAAGTTCCTCCGTCGCCGCTGGATGCTGACCGGCCTTCAATTCCCACACAGAAATGATCGGAATGAATTTCGAGAACAGCATGTACAGCAAAGCCATTGCGGCAAACGTGGCAACAGTGATCGTGATCTCGGTCCACGTTGGTCTGTAGGCCGACGCTGTCCAGGAGAACGCGAGGTATTTATGCGAAAGAGACGGCACGATGATCAGGAAGCGCTCCAACCACATGCCGATCACGACGGTTATCGACGCGATCACACAGCCAGTAATCGTCCGCAGCTTCTTGATCGCAAGCAGCGGGAACGGAACGATAAAATTGCAGAACACCATCGTCCAGAAAAGTGGTGAAAAGCCGCCCCGTTGCGTCATCCAAAATACGGCCATATCGGCAGGCTCGTTGCCGTACCAGGTCGTCAGCCGCTCAGATGCGACGAAGTAAACCCAAAGCAGGCTCATCACGAGCAGCAGCTTGCCCAGGTTTTCAAAATGTATCGGCAGCAAATATTCCTCGAGATGGAGGAATTTCCGCAGCATAGCCATTGCGATGATCAGTGCCGCTATTCCGCTGAAAATCGCGCCCGCCACGAAGTACGGCGCGAAGATCGTCGAATGCCACATGGGTACCGGCGCCATTGCGAAGTCCCATGACACGATGCTGTGCACAGACACGGCGACCGGAATCACCGCAATCGCCATAATGTGCATCGCCGTTTCCAGTCGATGCCATTGCTTCGGCGTTCCGCTCCAACCTAGCGACAACACGGAATAGATTTTCTTCCGGAGATTCGTCGTCGCTCGATCCCTAACTAGGGCAAAATCTGGAATCATCGGCAGCAGCAGAAACGTCACGCTGCCGATCAGATAAGTATTGATAGCGAAAAAGTCCCACAAGAGAGGCGAACGAATATTTGGCCAGATGCCGCGTTCGCTCGGATAGGGAAAAAGCCAGAACGCCAGCCAGGGACGGCCAAGATGAATCACCGGGAATGAAGCCCCGATCGACAATGCAAAAACGGTGATTACTTCCGCGCAGCGAGTTACGGGACGCCGCCATGTCGCGTTACAAAGACGCAGTATCGCAGAAATCAGCGTACCGGCATGACTCAAACCGATCCAAAAAACGAAATTCGTGATGTAGAATGCCCAGAATACGGGCCGCTGTATACCTGCTAACCCTATTCCGTTGTAAATTTGGGCGCCGAATGCATAACCGCCCGCCGCAACTACAATGAACAACAGAATCAGGACCAACCGATAGGTAAGGGACGTCCTTTCCAGCGGGCGCAGCAGATCCTCATTGATCTGTTCAGGAGTTTTCTGCAGCATTCTGCGTCCCGTTCCACGAATCTCGCTTCAAATAAGTCACATGTGGCAACGTGCCGGTCTCTTCCAGCAGCTTGGTCGCGCGGTTCGACCGTGCCAGCCGTGATACTTCGCTTTGCGGATCGTTAAGGTCGCCAAAGACCATCGCCTTTGGAGCGCACGTTTGCACGCACGCAGGCGCGAATTCTCCATCCTTCAACGGGCGCTTTTCCGCCTCCGCCTGAATTTCGGCCGCCTTGATGCGCTGCACACAGAACGTGCATTTCTCCATTACGCCAACGCCGCGCACCGAAACGTCTGGATTCAGTTGCAGATTGAGCGGCTCATCCCAAACGGGATTGAACCAGTTGAAGAACCGTACGTTGTAAGGGCAGGCGTTTGCACAATACCGGGTACCGATACAGCGATTGTAGACTTGCCCGTTCAGTCCTTCGGACGTGTGGTAACTCGCGAACGTGGGACATACCGGCTCGCAAGGAGCTTCACCGCACTGCTGGCACAATACCGGCATAAACTTTGCGGTCACGTTCGGAAAATCGCCTTCGTAATATCGCTCGACGCGAATCCAATGTTTCGCACGGCCGCGCGCCGCCTCTTTTTCGCCGACGGTGCTTATGTTGTTTTCGGCATGGCAAGCCACGACGCACGCTTCACAGCCCGTGCAGCGGTCCAGATCGATCACCATTCCCCATTGCCGCGCCATTTGTCCCTCGCAACCCGCTTTTACTGCGCTGCTGTTTAATTACCGATGTTGCTTCTGATCCTCTGCCTCGCGCAGGCTCCCGCCGAAAAGGACCAGTTTCCCTTCTCCGACTTTCGAAATCTTCACGCGCGTTGCGCCCCACGCTAATGCACCGTTCTCGGTCGTAATCGGAGCGAGAATCCCGATTGGATTCGCACCGCGTCCGCTCGCAAAACGAGTGAAGTGCTCATGCCCTTGTCCCACCGGCATCGCGACCACATCGGGCGCAATGGCAGGCGAGATCATCGCAGGCGAGCGCACGCTCCCATGCTGCGAAGCCACCTCGACCAAATCCGACTGCGTGATTCCCAATTTCTGCGCCGTCGCTGGGTTAATTTCCACCCAACTCCCCCACATCGCAGTCGACATCGGGTCCGGCACCTCCTGCATCCACGGCAGATGCGCCAGCGAACCGTCGTACATCATCTGGGAAGGAAAGGGTAAAAGATGCAGCGGAAACTGAATCGCATCACCATCAAACTGGGGCGCAGAAGTCTTTGTTGCCGTACCAGACTTACCCGGGCGAACCGGCGCACCTTCGCTCACGCTGCTCCACCATCCGCCCGCTGCTTGCGCCTTCGTCCAGAAATCATCGGCGCTCGTGCCCGTCACTGAGCCATTCTTCGCATTCTGGTACTGCGCAAACGACGCCTTCAGCGCGTCCTGATACGTCTTCCACGGCAAAGCCTTTGCTGCATCGCCACCCGCCTGCTGCGCCACACTAAGCAGAACGTCAGGCATCGGTCGCGTGTCATGTATCGGACTCATCGCGGGCGGCGCGACACTCGCCACAGTCCGCGTCGTACCCGATTCAGGCGAACTATCAACCCAGGATTCGAGCGGCGAACTGTCCGGCAAAATCAAATCCGCCAAAATGCTCGTCTCGTCAACGAAACTGCCGAAACTCGCGATGAACGGCACCTTCTGCAACGCCTCTTTCACTTTCCATGCCTCGGGCGTGGCGAAGACCGGATTCGCACCGTAAAGCAGCAAGACTTTCGGTGCGCCCGCACTCGAATTGATCTGTTGCACTAGACCACGAATTGAAGTTTTTGCATTCGATGCACTAGCCGCATTGCTGCCGCTATTTGCGGCGGTCGGAGCAAACTCTATTCCGCCCGGCTTGCCGACGCTTCCGAGCAGCGCATTCAGCGCATTCACTGCGAGAGCGGCAAAAAGTCCATTGGTTTGCGCCGTCGCTAGATCACCAATTAACACCACGGCAGGAGAGTTCGCCGCAACCTCTCGCGCGATGCGCGATATCGTCGCCACGCTGATGCCCGTCTGGGACGCAATCTTCTCCGGCGCAAAATCGGCCAATCCGGCCGACCATCCATCGATTGCCGATCCGGACGCGCCCGCCGCATTCGCCGGTCGCAGCTTTTCGCCCAGAATCACGTGCGCCAGGCTGAGCGCCAGCGCGCCTTCCAGTCCCGGCGGACATGCAATCCATTCGTCCGCATTGGCGCCCGTCTGCGACATCCGCGCTTCAACCTGCACGAATTTCCCGCGTTGGCCGGAGCGTCCTCGCCGCATGTTTCCATAGCCAACCGACTGCGCCACCGGTGAATTCCATGTACCCAGAAAATCCGCACCAAACGAAATCACGTAGTTCGACTGCGAAAGGTCTACCGTAGGCATCGCTGCAACGCCGAAGCTTTGCGCATTCGCCTGCTCAATCACACTGTGGTCAAACAATTCAAATTCGACTGCGCTGCCGCCGAATGCTTCGGCGAACTTGTTGACGATCGCCTTCCGCTGCCCTTGCAGCGGCTCCGTCAGAAATACAAGGCCGCCCTTTTGCTTCGCGCTCGCTAACGGAGCAAGCTGTGTCTGCAAACGCTTCAGCGCCTCGTCCCACGAAATCGCTTGATACTCCCCCGATCCCCGCCCTCCGCTCAGTGCCAAGGGCCCCTTAATACGATCCGGATGATAGGTAACCTGCAGCGCTGCATGCCCACGCGGACAGAGTTTGCCTTGGCTTATTGGGTGCGCCGCATTGCCCTCGATCTTTTTCGCCAGTCCCATCTTGATCAATCCCAGCTGACCGTTGCGTACCACTTGCGCTTCGCCCTGCATCACGCGCACGAGAGTGCCGCATCCGCTGCCGCAAAGTGTGCACACGCTCGGCTTCCACGTCGCCACTCCGGGGACCAGATCTTCCTCCGGAATGAACCGAATAAGCTGGTGATCCGGATTGCCGCATCCCTCTAAGGCCGCCGCCGCGCCGCCCGCCGCCGAAATTTTCAAAAAGTCACGCCGCTGCATTAGCTCTTCCCTGCTTCCTTGCTTCGCTCTGTGCCTATATGTCTCAGTGGCCAAGTCCTAAAAATGACACGTCACACAATCAATCGAAACTTTGCGCTGTTGATGGCACGTGATACAGAAGCCCATCGTCTGATCCACGGCACGCACCGCAACCGTCTGCTTCGTCATATCTCCATGGCACGTCGCGCAATCCACTCCCGCGCGAATATGTGGCGCATGATTGAACTTCACGTGCGCCGAGGGCTGAAACCCGTAAACACGCTGCCACGGAATATCTTGTCCCTTGTCCTTATAGGCTTCGATTTTCTTAACTTCAGGATTGTCGGGAGCTAGCGCAGGATGGCACGTGCCGCAGGTCGTGATACCAGGAATGGCCGCATCCGGGCCTTCATCCACGCCAACGTGACAGTATGCGCATGTTAACCCCTTTGCGAGATGCACCTGGTGAGAAAATGCAATCGGCTGCACAACCTTGGGATGAACGTCGAAAAATTCCCGTACTGCATCGGAAGCGGAACGGTGAGCTGTCGTATACACGCCGGCATCTTCAGACGCAATCGCCGTTGGCACAGGCGATTGCGCGTTCGATGAACTCAGCGCCGCGAGCCATCCCACGATGCTCGCCACGCAGATCACACCCGCAATGCGCGCCCACCATCTGATCGAACGGACCGGCAAAAATATCCACCCCACCCGCTGAAGTTCCCGCGCGAACGCAACATACTACATTCCCCTTTCTGCCCTGTAAACCGCAAATCATCCATTT
>DATEGW010000033.1:0-20518 GCA_035279845.1 Candidatus Acidiferrales bacterium
CGAATCAAATCGACGTGGATGGCATCAGCGCGACCGGCGACGAAGAGCCTGTGATGCGCGCGGGCGAGTGGGCCTGAACAAATCGCAATATCGATCGCAATTGACGAAGGCGCGATTCGCGGCGCCCATCGCACCTGAATTCCAGAATCCTGCCGAAGATTCGTTTTCATTTGTATCGGACGAATTCTATCAGTTTTAAAGGCCACGCGTGGATCATGGCGGACTCCTATGAAGTGGCCCACATGGAGACGGACCTGATCAAGCCTATGCCGGAGATCCAGTTCGCGCTGGAACACATTTCCGTGGATTACAAGCCTGTGCATTTTGCCGCCGGACAGGATCTTTGGCTGCCTGCGAATGCCGATATATACTTCGAGTTTCGGAAGCAGCGATACCATCGTCGTGACACATTTTCACGATATAAGCTGTTCGCGGTAAGCAGCAGACAGATGATCAACCAACCGCCGGAAATCAATCCGGACCGGTAGACAACACACGCCATCAGCAGCTTCCACCCGAAGAGCCCTTTTCGATTCGACTCTAATATCGACAGCTTGGTATCGTTAATACGCACGACCACGGTCGACGGTGATGTAGATTGCCTCCGCCGTGTGCTGATTCGACGAGAACCACGATGCCAATTAAGCTACCCATTTATATGGACAATCACGCGACGACGCCTGTTGATCCGCGTGTCCTTGAGGCGATGCTGCCGTATTTCGCGGAAAAATTCGGCAATGCAGCCAGCCGGAATCACGAGTTTGGCTGGAAGGCAGAGGAAGCGGTTGAGAATGCCCGGGCACAGATCGCGCACCTGATCGGAGCGTCTCCTAAGGAGATTGTTTTCACCAGCGGCGCGACCGAGTCAATCAACTTGGCGCTTAAGGGCGCCGCAGGATTTTACAGAGACAAAGGAAATCACATTATCACGCTCGAGACGGAGCACAAGGCCGTGCTCGATACCTGCAAAAGACTCGAACAGGATGGATGCGCAATCACTTTTTTGCGGCCAGGAAGCGACGGCTTGGTTGATCCGGAAAATGTGTCGCGTGCGATTATGCCGAGGACGATCCTGATCTCCGTCCTACATGGCAACAACGAAATTGGCGTGCTGCAGCCGGTCTCGGACATCGGAAAAATCGCGAAGAAGGCAGGGGTGCTGTTTCACGTGGACGCCGCGCAATCGGTGGGCAAGATTCCGATCAACGTCGAAAATGACAGCATCGATCTAATGTCAATCTCAGGCCACAAACTCTATGCGGCAAAAGGTGTAGGCGCGCTCTATGTTAGGCGCAAGAATCCGCGCGCGCAGCTTACAGCGCAGATCGATGGTGGCGCGCACGAGCGCGGACTGCGTTCAGGCACGCTCAATGTGCCGGGAATCGTCGGCCTTGGGAAAGCGTGCGAGATTTGCGAAAAAGAGATGGCGAGCGAGGGCGAACGGCTGCTTCGGCTACGGGAGCGTCTGCGCGTGGCAATTATGGGACGCCTGGGTGGAGTCGCTGTCAACGGCTCACTTGAGCATCGCCTGCCGAACAATCTGAATTTGAGTTTCAGCGGAGTGGAAGGTGAAGCCCTGCTGATGGGGATTCATGACGTTGCCGTTTCCAGTGGATCTGCGTGCACTTCGGCGCAACTGGCGGCGAGTCATGTGCTGCGGGCGATCGGCGTCGATGACGATCTCGCCCATGCTTCAATACGATTTGGGCTGGGACGATTCAATACAGAGGAAGAAGTCGATTATGCGGCGGGACGAGTAGCCGAGACAGTGCAAAAATTGCGCGAACTCTCGCCGGCATACCAATCTGCCAAGGGCCGGAACCACTGAGATAAAGCGGCTAAATCAGGAGAGTCGCCTACGCTATACGTTGTAAACGCGTTCGATGTCGAAGACTCCGGGGATGCGTTTAATTCCGCTGAGAATGCGCTCAAGCTGCTTGCGGTCCTGTACGTCCAGCGCGACCTCGATGCGGGCTCGAGTGTTGTCTTCCCCGCCGCTTTCGAACGTGCGGATATTGGCGGCGTTTTCGCTGATGATGCCCGTGATCCCGGCAAGCATGCCGGGACGATCTTCCGTGAAGATTCGCAGGCGCACAGGAAACGTGGCATGAGTTGACGCTGCCCATTCGACTGGGATGCGGCGCTCGGCTTCATACAGAAGATTTTCTACGTTCGGACAATTCTTGCTGTGAACAGCGATGCCGCGTCCGCGTGTGACGTAGCCGATAATTTCGTCGCCGGGAATCGGGTTGCAGCATTTCGAGCGATAGACCATAAGGTCGCCGTGACCCCGAACAACGATGGTGGCGTCGTCTATGCCCATCATGCGCTTCACGGTTGCGTCAGGCTTCGGTTGGCGCTCCTCGGGCGGTTCCGCCAGCGGCTTGCCGGTCAGTTTCGATAGAACCTGCCGGGCTGACCATTTTCCATAGCCCAATTCAGCGTAAAGATCTTCTTGGCGCGAGCATCCGTAGTCCGCCGCGACTCGATGCCAATCGTCGCTCGGGATGCGACTGAGACTCACGCCGGCGTGGCGCGCTTCTTTCTCAAGAAGCTTTTTGCCGACGTCGGTAGCCTGCACGCGTTCGTGGAGATGAATCCACTGGCGAATCTTGCTGCGCGCCCGTGACGTGTGAACGAACGAAAGCCAGTCACGCGAGGGCTCATGGCCCTTCTGCGCTATGATTTCGACAACGTCGCCGTTCGCAAGGGCGTGGCGCAGCGGAACCATTTCGCCGTTGCACTTCGCGCCGGCGCATTGGTGCCCGACTTCGGTATGTACGGCATACGCGAAGTCCACAGGCGTCGCGCCGCGCGGCAGCACGACAACGCGGCCTTTCGGCGTGAACGTGTAAACCTCTTCCGGATAAAGATCGACACGCAGCGTGGAAAGAAATTCGCTGGGCTCCTGCATCTCCTGCACCCATTCGATCAGGTGGCGCATCCAGACGATGCGCTGATCGTCGGCGCTCGAAGCGATGGGGCCGTCCTTATATTTCCAATGAGCAGCGACTCCCTGCTCGGCGATCCGGTGCATCTCCTGCGTGCGAATCTGCACTTCGAACGGCTGGCCGGCGTGAATCACGGTGGTGTGAAGCGACTGATAAAGATTTGGCCGAGGCATCGCTATGTAATCTTTAAAGCGGCCCGGGACCGGGCGCCACATCTGGTGCACAACGCCGAGCGCCGCGTAACAATTCTTCACGGTGTCGGTGACGACGCGGACGGCCAGCAGATCATAGACTTGATCTAGCACCCGTTGCTGTTTTTGGATTTTCACGTGTAAAGAATAAAGCCGCTTCGTCCGTGCCTGGACATCTGCCGGAATGCCGGCCTCCACCATCTTTGCGCGGATCGCTTCCTGCACTTCGACGAGGAATTTTTCGTAAACCGGGCGCTTTGACGCAACTTTCTTTTGCAATTCCGCGAATGCCTCGGGCTCCAGATAACGAAACGCCAGGTCTTCCAGTTCACCGCGGATTAAGCCCATGCCAAGACGGTTCGCTACAGGAGCGTAAATGTCCAGCGTCTCACGCGCAATTCGTTCCTGGCGCACCGGCTCCAGGTATTCGAGCGTGCGCATGTTGTGAAGGCGGTCGGCAAGCTTCACCATCACGACGCGCACATCGTTAACCATCGCGAGCAGCATTTTGCGAACGTTTTCAGCCTGACGCGCTTCGGGGGCGAGCAGATCGAGCCGGCTGATTTTCGTGACGCCTTCGACCAGGCGCGCCACATCGGCGCCGAATTTCTCGGAGATCAGATCGAGAGGAACTTTCGTGTCCTCGACGACATCGTGCATTAGCGCGGCGCTGATCGAAGTCACGTCCAGCTTCATGTCCGCGAGAATATGAGCGACCTCAACGGGATGGGAGAGATATGGCTCGCCAGAGCGGCGAGTTTGCGACTGATGATGCTCGGCGGCAAAGCCGTACGAACGACGTAGAATGTCCAGATCGTCGCCCGGCCGGTTTTTGTGGACCTTCTCCAGTAGTTCGGAAAAGCGAACGTCCACAGCGTGCCGGGCAGCCAGGTTGACGGCTGGATTGCCCGCTGTTCCCATGAGGAATCTATTGTAAACCCTCAAGGAAGCAGTGTGCTTGTGTGGGACACGGCGCGGAGGTGAATGAGAACATCAAGGCATCCGCGTGCCGATCTCGCTACTCCCCGGGTTTATCCGCCACCTTCGCCAGAGCCGTGTGCCAGTCGGGCGCGTCTTTGTCGAGTACGGACTGGCCGAGGCTATTCGCAATGAACAGCCAGGCTTTTCCGGGCTCCAAATAGGTGACGTACATGATTTTGCCGTCCGGGCCAACGCGAACGAAATACGTCTGGTCAGTCGTCTGGTGTTCAAAAACAACGGCTTCCGGCTGTTTAGGATCTTTGCTGATCTTGACGAGATAAACGGCACGGGCGGTTCGGCGGCCGTTCACCGTGCCAATCGGCAACACGAATACTTTGGGCGCGCTGCCATCGGCCGAACACGCCTTGAGATAATTGCAGGCGTCGTCAGGATAATTCTGGGTGGGAGCATCTTGCCATTTGATGCTCGCCTTATGACTCATGACGTCCTGATAAAGATTTGTACCGGCCGGCGCGGGAGGACTGGCAGTCGTGCTGGCGGAGGTAAGAAGGAAGCCGAACACCGCCATCGCCACAATGGCGAAAAAAGCCGTATTTGCACAAAGTCGTAAACTTCTCATAAGAACTACCTCCTAATCTCACCGATCACGGCGAGCCGAACCGCGCCTCACGCATTCGCCTGCAGGAACGCGCGAATTATATTCCGCGCGGGTATCCGGTGCAATCGTTTCCGAAAGCAATCCGCGAAGGCAAAAAAAAACGGCGGACCCGAGTCGGGTCCGCCGAAAATTGCCGAGAGAATTAAATCAGAGTCATCAGGAGCTGGAGCCGGATGCTAATGCGGCCGCTTCCCGCTTTTGTTTAATGGCCTTCGCCTTATCCATCAGCTGATCAGCGTCCTTGTTGTCTGCTTCACGGGCGTCGGCTGCGACTTCCATGTCGCCCTTTTGACGATCAAGAAGGCTGAGGTAGCCCATCGCGTCATCATAATCAGGCTTAAGCTCGATAGCCTTATTGAGCGCCGTAATGCCATCATTCACAGTCTGGCTGTAGTTCGCTGAGAACTTAGCCGCCAAGTCCTTGGGAAGCGGATCGGTATCCTTGATTGGCTTCTTTCCAGACTGATTGTACTCGCTCCGCAACTCCTGGTTGGCATGATGCGAGATCCAGAAGTCGATCACACCCACCCAGTAGTAAGGCTGTGCATCGTTGGGGCTGAGCTGAATATGTTTTTCGTGAAACGACCGCGCCTTGATCATCCCGGCCTCGTCGAAAGGGGTCTGCGCCATGTTGTAGTACAACGAGCCAAGATTATCGATCGCGTTGAGGTTGTTCGCGTCGTCGCTGAGGATATCTTCGTTGATCTTCACCGCTTGCTGCCCGTTGCGAAGATTATCCGGCGAAGGCGCGCCCGGAATATATTGCGCTTGATAGGCTGCCGCTAAATAGAGACGCGCATTCGTGAGCGTCGGATCGTACTGCTCAGCGTTCTTAAAATACTCGATGGCCTGATCGTACTGGCCACTGCTGTATGCCGCCACGCCCTTATTCAGCTGGTCGCGCGCGCGCAGTTTATTGCAACCGCCGCCGGCAACGATGGCCACCGCCAGGGCCGCCAGAATGAGCGTGATACTGGATTTGCGCTGCATTCCTGAATCTCCTTAATTAAGCCAAGTGTCGTCCGGCACACTCCCTCAGCACGTGCCGGACGAAAAAACATGTTCCGCCCTAACTGCCGGGATTACTGACCCGCCTCGATCTTCGCCGTGATAAGTCCCACGTGCTCAATGCCCGCGCCCCGCATAATGTCAATGGCGCGTGCAATCTGCGCGAACTCGACGTTATCGTCGCCCTTCACGAACGCGATCTTCGTTGCACGAATCTCAAAGATCTTCGTAAGCTGCGGGCCGACGGTATCCCACGTGTACTGGTCCTGGTTGATCAAGACCTTTCCGCCGTCTTCCACTTGCACCACGATCGTGTCATCCGCCAAATTCTGCTGCTTCTGATTCGGCGGAGCGGGCTGTGGAACAATTGTGCTGAGTCCCACTGGAGTCCGCGGCGTGATGACCATAAAAATGATGATCAGCACGAGCAACACGTCGATCAAAGGAACGATGTTCGGTTCCGACATCGCTCCTTTATTTTCACCGACTGACATTCCCATAGTAGTGCTCCTCGATCCGAATCCTGAGTCTTAATCTGAACCGTTGGACGGCGGTGGGGCTCCTGGCACGTTCTTGGGCGGCACTTGCTCAGTCAGGAGACCCAGATTCTCGACGCCTGCCGAACGGATTTCGTCGACTGCCTTCACGACGTCACCGTAATGCGAACGCTCGTCAGCGCGTACGTAAACGGTTTTGTCCTGCCTGTCCGTCAGGAGATCCCTTACGTCGTTGGTCACATCGTCGAGCGTAATCTGTTTGTTGCCCGGGCTAAGGAAATAGCGGCCGTCTCTAGTGACTGCGAGAATTACCGCGTCTTCCTTCTCGGCATCGGGAAACTTATCGACGTTGGTAGCCTTGGCCATATTCACCGGCTGCCCGTGCTGCAGCATGGGAATGATGACCATAAAGATGATCAGCAACACCAACATGATGTCCGCCATCGGAATCACGTTGGGCGCCGCCATCACCGGCGCTGCCTTCACTTTCAGGGCCATGGAATGTTACTTCTTTCCGCCACGGCGCGTGATGAAGTAGTTGATCAGCTCCATCGAGGAGTTGTCCATCTCCACGTCGAAGGCTTCCACACGGTTTGTGAAATAATTGAAGGTCCAGACAGCGGGTACGGCCACGAGCAAGCCGAGAGCGGTGGTGACAAGAGCTTCCGAAATACCGCCCGCCACTGCCGACAACCCGGTCACTTTTGTGTTTGCGATGCCCTTAAACGCGCCGATGATGCCCATAACCGTTCCGAACAGTCCGACGAAAGGCGCCGTCGCGCCGATGGTGGCGAGGCCCGAAAGGCCGCGCTTCATTTCGGCGTGCACGATAGCGATGGAGCGCTCAAGACCGCGCTTCGCCGCTTCGATCACTTCCTCATCGTTAACCTGCGAGGACGCAGCCTGGAATTCGGAGAGACCAGTCGCAACAACCTTCGCGATGTGGCTCTTCTTGTTTCGCTCGGCGATCGAAATCGCTTCGTCGAGCTTGTTGTCTTTGAGCGCGCCGGCGACCTGCTGCACGAACACGCGAGATTGTTTCCGGGCCGCGCTATACATCAAGGCTCGGTCAATCATGATGGCAACCGACCAAGCGGACATAATGAACAGCAGAATGACCACAACTTTGGCCGGAATGTCCATTTCGTGCCACATGCTCATCAGATCCCAGCCGCCCGATGCGCTAGTGGCCTGGTCTTGCAGGAACAAGACGGCGGCCCACAAAGATGTTGCGAACATAATTTTTACTCCTCCTCGATTCCTCGCCCAAGATTTTCGGCAGGACTTGCGTCCGCCGGCAAAGCTTTTACTTCCCCCACCGGCCGCGCGGCCGCAGCCGCGGGGTCTGTGTCCTGCCTATTCGTTCAACGTAAATTGGACCTGAATCTCTGTATCGACCTCGGTCGGCTCGCCATTGAGCATCAGCGGTTTATACCGCCACGTGGCAACCGCATCCATCGCAGCTTTCATGAGTAGCGACGGCCCAGAGACGTACTCAAGCTGTTGCACCGCGCCATCCTTGCCGATGATCGCATGCAGTACCACGGTCCCCTGGACGTGCGCTGTCTTGGCGATTGCCGGATAGATAGGCATCGTCTGCCGAAGCAGTGAAGCCTGCTCGACGTTGCCACCGACCCGAACGCGTGTCGGGGCCTTCGGTGGAGGCGGTGGCGCAGCACTCCCGCCAAGAAGCCCCCCTAGCATGCCACTGCTATCGCCGGTTCCACCCGCTACACCCGTGTTGGAAAAGTCGACTGTCGGGGCCGCTTCCTTGACCATTTCGATGTGCTTCGGCACAACCGTCGGCGCTGCCACCTTGTTGATCGGAATCAGCTTCGGGGGCTGCTTAATCTCTTTGGTCGGCGGAGGAGGAGGTGGAGGAGGAGGCGGAGGAGGAGGCGCTGCCAGATACGTCGCATTAAAGTTCTTCGGCAATTCCGAATACGAAATCAGCGGGATCAGAATGAGAATACCAAGGATGAGAGCCTGGACGATGCTGGATACAACCACTGCCCAAGGCTTGTTGGTCTTCTTCGTCCGACCTGAGACAACCATATCGTCAAACATGAACTACCTCCTGGCCACTGCGGCCACGTGCTTTTCGGCTGCGGATCCGGCACGTACGGGCGCTACTGTTGCTCCACCACCTCTAAATTTATTCCATACGACCACGAGCGGCGCGGCTATCCCAAAGCTGGAGTACGTACCTACCACAACTCCGACTACCATTGCAAAGGAGAATGCGCGGAGAGCCCGCCCGCCCAAAAAGTACAACACCGCAACTGTCAGTAACGTCAAGCCGCTCGTCAGAATCGTTCGCGAGAGCGTCTGATTGATCGACTTGTTTACAATCTCGGGAAAGGATTCCCGCCTCATAAGGTGCAGGTTTTCCCGGACGCGGTCGAAGATCACGATCGTATCGTTCATCGAATAGCCGACGAGCGTGAGTAACGCCGCGATCACCGTGAGGGAAATTTCGTAATGTGTAAGCGAGAAGAAACCCAATGTGATCAGAACGTCATGGAAGACGGCAATTACGGCCGCGATTCCGAAAATGCCGTAGTCGATCCACTTCCACAGGAAGAATGGCTTCCTGCCCGCCATGTTGATGCGTAGCAGGCCGCCGCCTGAAAAGCGAATGGCCACATAAACCAGCATGCCAGCCAAGGCATAAAGAGTGGCATCGATGGCCTGCGTGCGAAGCTGAGCGCCTACTGTTGGCCCGACAGTGTCCGCATGAAGAATCGCGAATCCGCCCAGCGAATATTGGTTAGCAAGAGCACTCGTCACCGCCGGCGTCACACCATTTACGCTTTGCAGCCGATTGAAATCCGAAACCAAGCCGCCGTAGTCGCTATCCCGCGCCGAAATGAGAGCGGCCGCCATCTGCGTGTAACGATCGCCCGCCTTCGCACCGAGAAGAAGCGGATCCTTTTGCGTCAGATATGTGGCCAATTCTGAAGTAGTCGCCGAGTTGAAATCCGGCTTGCCCGACGTACTCTCCCCCAAAACCCTATGGAGCACAGTCACGACCGTCTGCCTGTCGGTATCGACGTCCGCGCCCTCTTGCGTCCCCTTCCCCTGGGCAAGAGAAATCACAAGGTCGTTCTTGGTGCGAGGATCGGCAGGATCGCTAATGGGCTTAATTTCGCTATTGGGAAGGCCTGCCTGCGAAAGGTCGCTGCGAATCTTTGTCTGCAGGTCGGTAAACTGTCCGGTTGGCATGCTCTTAAACCGGACCGTGATAGCCGTTCCACCTTTAAAATCGATGCCATAAGCCAGGCCCTGCTTCAACTCTGAAACAAAGCCCACGACCAGAAGGATCAGCGAAAGCGTGACGAAGTACTTCGCCTTTCCCATCCAGTCGAAATTTGGTGCGTGAAAAAATTCCATTAAAGAGTCCGATCCGTCTAATTTGACACCGACGTTGCTGAATTTGTGCCCAAGCGCCTCGCCGCGCCGGTGCGTACTATTACGCCTAGACGCTTAATGCTTGGTCGCGCCTCATATGTGCAAGATGCAGGTCGAAAATCGCCCGGGAAACATAGATGGATGTGAACAGGTTTGCTATCAAGCCAATCGTTAGGGTAATTGCAAAGCCCCGCACCGGTCCCGTCCCAAAAAGGAAAAGGAAAATCGCTGAAACAACGGTAGTTACGTGCGTATCGATGATCGTCAAAAATGCCTTTTCAAAGCCCACGTCTACCGCCGACGCGTTGGCCTTGCCGTTGCGTAATTCCTCTCGAATGCGCTCAAAGACAAGCACGTTCGAGTCCACGCCCATGCCTATGGTCAAGATGACTCCGGCTATGCCCGGCAGGGTCATAACCGCTCCAAAATAGGTCATGGCCGCCATCAAAATCACTAAGTTGAGGGTCAGGGCCACAACTGCATTGACACCAGCCAGACGGTAATAGACCACTAGAAACAGCATCACCACAAGGATGCTCCCGATCGAGGCGCGCACGCCGGCGCGGATCGAATCCGCGCCCAATGACGGGCCAACTGTGTCCTCTTCCAGATACTTGATCGATGCGGGAAGCGCGCCGGAGCGCAGCACCACGGCCAGATCCTGGGCCGATTGCTGGCTGAAATTGCCTTCGATCACTCCGTTGCTGTCGATCCGCTGATTGATCACAGGAGCCGAGTAAACCTGGTTGTCGAGGACAATCGCGAGGTCTTTTCCGACGTTCTCGGCCGTAAAGGGTCCGAATCGGGCCGCTGCGGCATTGGAAAGGACAAAGCTAACCTCGTATTGGCCGGGAGATTTCGTACTCGGCTGCGGCGAAGCGTTCTGCAAATCCTGTCCGGTCACAACCGGCGAGCGCTTCACAACATAGTAGACGTTCGAAGGCCCCGTTGCCTGATCGCTCACTGCGCTCGCGCGGCCGGGTAAAATCTCGCTGCCGGCGGGAAGCACGCCATTATGCGCACCAAGCGCTTCCGCTTGCGAAGCATACGGCGTTTGGTCCACGAGCAAAGTCAGCGCGAGTTGACCACCCTGCGAAATTACTTCCTTCGCGCGAGAAGGATCGCCTTCGCCGGGAAGCTCGACGAGGATTTCGTCCTGTGCGCGGCCTGTGAATTGAACTGTGGGTTCGGTGAGGCCGAGAGCGTCGATACGACGCGTGATCGTTTCCAGCGCCTGCTCCATCGTATTAGAACGAAGAGCGGCAACGGCGCTCGGCGGATACGTCAGTAGATAACCGTTGTTTTCGCCGGCTGCCGGACCGACCTGCCAGTCCTGCAATTGATTCGAGAGAATGTCATGGAATTTATTCGAGGCATTTGGATCTACATCATGAACGACGATGTGCGTGTTGTCCGGAAGTTCGTTCACTTCGCCGATCGATATGTTCTGCGACCGTGCCTGGTCCTTAATGAGATCTACGGCTTGATCAGCATGCTCCCGGAGAGCCTCGTCAAGCTGCACTTGGACCACGAGATGGCTGCCGCCGCGGAGGTCAAGCCCAAGCTGAATCCGGTGATTGAGATTATCCTTCAGAGTTTGTACCGAGGTCGGAAAGCTTACGCCGCTCGCGCCGATGCAAAAAATTCCGATCAGGCACGCCACGACTACGGCGGTAATGAAGCCGAACTTATATCTGAGCTGGTTACTTATAGCTGCCACTTAGCTCTCCTTCTTTTCCGCCTGAAGCCCGCCGATCGCACTGCGCGCGAATTTCACTTTCACCTGCTCGGCGATGCGCAACTGCACCGAATCGTCTTCCAGCGTCATTATCGTGCCGTAAAGCCCGCCATTCGTGATTACCTTGTCCCCGACCTTTAGACTCTTGAGCATTTCATTCACGCGCTTGCGCTGCGTGTGCGCGGGACGAATCATCAGGAAGTAAAAAACGGCAATGAGCGCCACAGGGAGCAAGATGACGCCCCAGGGGCTCGGCGATTGCTGCGCCGCTTGGGCGACAAGTATTCCGTGAACCGGGGCTGTGAATGCGATTGTCAATTTGCTTTCGCCTTTGCCGCCGGGACCGGCGGCGTCCGAGACTTTCTACTGCTTCCAACCGTGCAGCGGCCTCACCCTTATTCCTTACGCGCTCATCACGAGAGCGTCCGTCTTAATGAAAGCGTGCCTGAAGGTCAGAGCGGAAAGTTTCGAGCTTTCCAAAACGGATAGCCTCCCGAATTTTACCCATCATGTCAAGGTAAAAGTAAAGATTGTGATGGGTGTTCAGGATGGTTGCCAAAAATTCTCCCGTGGAATAAAGATGCCGCAAGTATGCACGCGAGTATCGCCCGCAAACCGCGCAACCGCAGCGCTCATCGATTGGACGCGGATCGCGCGCATACTGTGAATTCCGTATAAGCAAGCGACCTTCCGAAGTGTACAGGCACCCGTGGCGCGCGCTTCGCGTCGGCAGCACGCAATCCATCATGTCGATGCCTAAACTAACGTAATCAAGAATCTGCTCCGGCTTTCCGACGCCCATCAGGTAGCGCGGCTTCTCCTTCGGCAGGCGCGACGTTGCCGTTTCCGCCATTTCGCACGTCACCGAATGCGCTTCGCCAACGGCAAGCCCGCCGATCGCATATCCGGGAAAATCGAGGTCCATCAGGGAGTCGGTATTCGCGCGGCGCAGGTCAGCGTGCGCGCCACCTTGTATGATGCCGAAAACCATCTGCCGCGCTGCATCGCCGTTCTTGACGAAATAATCGTGAGAGCGCCGCGCCCAATCCAGCGTCCGCGCCGCCGCTTCTTTCGTCCGCGTGTAATCCGCGGGAGCTTCGATGCATTCGTCCAGCACCATCGCGATGTCCGAACCAAGCGCAATTTCGACCTCCAGGGCCTTCTCGGGCGAAAGGAAGTGCTCGGACCCATCAATATGAGAGCGAAATGTCACGCCGTCGTCGTTGACTTTACGCAAATCGCTGAGACTGAAAACCTGAAAGCCGCCAGAATCCGTCAAGATCGGTCGTGGCCAGGACATGAACTTGTGCAGTCCACCCATTTCGCGAATCAGTTGATGGCCGGGCCGAAGATAAAGATGGTATGTGTTCGCGAGAATGATCTGCGCGTTCAGGTTTTCCAGGTCCTGCTGCGTTTGACCTTTCACCGTGGCCGCGGTGCCCACAGGCATGAAAGCGGGAGTCTCAATCACGCCATGCGGGGTCGTCAAACGTCCAAGGCGCGCACCCGTAGGATCGACCGCGAGAACTTCGAAATGGAATCCCATCCGTGGGAGTCTATCAGGAGAACGCGGCCGTAAAGCCCACCAGCACGATGACCCAGATCAGCCAAAGTCCGGCGATTCCCGCAAACGCGCTTCCAGTAGAGATTTTCTTCGGGTTTGCCGCGTGGTATCCCATCGCCAACAGGATCATCACCCAAAATGTGAAGAAATCAATTTGTGTCGCCAGCACCATAAGCCACCGCGCCGTCGTTTCCGGTGACAGTAGCGCCCCGGGATTCGACGCCAGGAGATTCTGGATATCGATTTGCGAAGAATCCTTCAAGAAGATCACAAGGATTCCCACCAGCGCGTAAAGAATTCTGGGCACAAATGCATAGGCGACAATTCCTATCGACGTCTTGAAATTGACCTGCGTTCCATACCCAAGCTTAAACAACCCAAGCAGAATCGCCGCTATGATCAGCGTAAACAGAAACGGACCAACGACGCCCAGAATATTAAAAATGTACGGATAAATTTTGACCTGTACGTTGATGGATTGCTGGCGCTGTTCGGGCGACATCTGATCCATCTGCCGCGCCGTGATCGGATTGTTCTGAATGTTCCGTTCTACCGCGCGTTGCCAGCCGACCCTGCTGCCGAACACATGGAACAGGCCAAGCGAGACGACACACGAAAGCAGAATCGGCGCCAGCCATGTGGGCTTCTGCGCGATCGAAGCAAACGTCGCCTTTGGGCTGAACAATACATTCCAAATGCGGCTGATCGAATTCCCAGACGCCTCCGGTGCCTGCGTCGCCGTGCTTGCCATTTTGGATCGCCTCCATGAGGGCGCACTGAAGCGCTCTCGTTTGATACGCGCTCTCGATGCCTGTTATTTCGCGGAGTCTACTCCAATACGGGCGAAGACAAAAATGAATATTGCGTCCATGAAACGCCTGGAAAACGTCGAATTCCGTTCAGGCGGGGATTTCCGGCACTGCAGCCAGCAACGCCTGCGTGTATTCATTCTGCGGCGATTGCAACACCTGCTCCACGGCGCCGACCTCGACGAATCGACCGGCACGCATTACAGCAACGCGCGTAGCCATTTGCGCCACCACTGGCATGCTATGTGAGATCAGAATGAGCGTGAGCGAGAATTCCTGCTGCAGCCGTACAAGTAAGTCAATGATCTGTGCTCCAACGGAGACGTCCAACGCCGAAACCGGCTCATCGGCTATCACGATTTCCGGCTGCAAAATCAGCGCGCGAGCAATTCCGATCCTCTGCCGCTGGCCGCCCGAAAATTCATGCGGATAGCGATTGAGCGCGTCTTCACCGATACCGACTTGTCCCAGAATTTTGGCAACGCGCGCTCGCCTCTCTTTGCGGGATATCGCCGGCTCATGAATCGCCAGCGGCTCGCCCACAATACCGCCCACTCGGTGCCTCGGATTAAGAGATGCCATCGGATCCTGAAACACCATCTGTATCTTCCGGCGCAGCGCGCGTAATTTTGATCCGCGCGCCGCCAACCAATTGCTGCCGCCAAAAATTATCTCGCCCGAATCCGGCTCGATCAGTCTCATCAGCATTCGCGCCAGCGTCGTCTTTCCGCAGCCGGACTCGCCCACGATCCCCAGCGTCTCGCCACGATCGAGGGAAAAGGTCACATCGTCCACGGCCGCGCGCGCCACGCCATGCGCCGCGTAGGTTTTGCCCAGATTCCGGGCTTCGAGGGTCGTTTCGCTCTGGCTCATTCTCTTGCTCACTGTTTGGTCGCTTCATTCATCCGCTGAATACACTCTCAAGCCGCCGCAAACCGCTTCTGTTGCAGCCAAATCGCGTCAAAAATGGTCCAAAATGCGCCGCTTGGCCCTTTCTAATCGCAACTGCAAGGAATTAAAAAGCGTCCTAAGATATTGAAAATACAGGATCAGGCGCATTTCTAATCGCAATTGCTCGCCGGGTTTCCAAACGGAACCGGCTTATTCTCCTTTGCCTCCTCCACCTCCTCTATTTCCTCTCTTACCAGCACGCATCGCGCCCAATGATTTTCTCCGGCTCGCCTCAATTCCGGCACCGCTTTCCCGCATTCCTCTCGCGCATAAGCGCATCGCGGTGCGAACGCGCATCCTGGCGGCAATGCGTAGAGCGCCGGCACCATGCCCGGAATCGAAGCTGTCCTCTCGCGCCGCAATCGCGGCGCGGCAGCGATTAAGCCTTCCGTATAGGGATGCCGCGGGTGCCTCAAGACATCGAGCACCGGACCTTCTTCGACGATCCTGCCCGCATACATCACCGCAACACGGTCCGCAATTTCCGCCACGACTCCCAGGTCGTGCGTGATGAATAGCATCGAAAGCTGCAGTTGGTCTTGCAATGTACCAAGCAGTTGCAAAATCTGCCTCTGCACAGTCACGTCCAGGGCCGTCGTCGGCTCATCTGCGATCAGTAGGCCCGGTCCCGCCGCAAGCGCCATCGCGATCATCACTCGTTGACGCAGTCCGCCGGAGAGCTGATGCGGATACTGGCGGGCGCGCCTTTCCGGTTCCGGTATGGCCGCGCGATCCAGCGCCTTCAGAACTCGCTGCTCAACCTCTGTCGACCGAAGCGCACCATCATGCACACGAATCGCTTCCGCAACCTGTGCGCCCACGCGCATCACAGGATTGAGCGCAGTCATCGGCTCCTGGAAGATCATTGCCATTTCGCGCCCGCGCATCTGGCGCAGAAGGTCAGGCGGAGCCCCAATCAAATTTCGCGTTCCCTGCGCATTTCCTCGCGTATACAGCACGGCCTCGCCCGTGCAACGTGCTCCATGAGGCCCTAGCCCCATCAAGGTGAGCGAAAGAATGGTTTTTCCCGAGCCCGATTCACCGACGATGCCGAGCGTTTCGCCCTCAGCCAGTGCGAAAGACACGTCGTTTACTGGCCGAATCCAACCGTGCACGGTCGACAAGTCGACCGTAAGTCCGCGTACTTCCAACCTTGGCATCATGGCAACATCATAGCTGGCTGAGGTTCGCGCAGCGAGAATTTGGACCCTGCTTGTTTCATGCGCGCAGGATCGGGAAGCCGATCTGGCGTTATTTTCGCCCGCCGGAATTAACAAAACGATCGAGCAAGAGATCGGCAAGTGCAGACTGATCGTGTCTGACCATGCGATCCTGCTGCAATACATTCGCCTCGATGCACTTCAAGCCCATTTCCGCAAGGGCATCCAACGACGGCTGCACAGGTTCGGCGCCCTGCGCCTTATAGCGCCGCAGCAGGCGCGGTGAAATCCGTGCCCGATTCACGATGGCGTAGTCGAAAATGCGCCGACCAGCGTGTTCATAGATCGCGCGGATGTGATCGGCCACCGAATAATGCGAAGTCTCGCCCGGTTGTGTCATGAGATTTGCGATGTACACCCGCGCGGCCTTCGAGTGCGCGATTGTTTCCACCACGTCCTGTACAAGCAGATTGGGAATAATGCTCGTGTAAAGAGAGCCGGGACCGACGAGGATCAGATCGGCGCGTCGGAGCGCCTCTAACGTATAAGGAGAGGGACGCACGCGCCTCGGTGAGAGACGTATCCGCGCGATTCGTTTCCGCGACTTGGATATCTTCGTCTCTCCTTTGACGACGGTTCCATCTTGCAGCTCAGCCTCAAGCGTTACATTTTGTTCCGTCGAAGGAAAAATCCGACCGCGAATCGCCAGCACCTGTGACGACACTTCCACAGCGCGCACGAAGTCCCCGGTCACATTTGTGAGAGCCGTTAGAAACAGATTACCGAAACTGTGGCCCGCAAGACCGCGGCCAAGTGGAAACCGGTACTGAAAGAGATTCGCGAGCAGCGGCTCGTCCGTCGAGAGCGCCACCATGCAATTGCGAATATCTCCGGGAGGCAATACACGGTATTCGCGACGCAAACGGCCGGAGCTTCCGCCGTCGTCACTCACAGCCACCACAGCCGTCAGATCGGAAATGGGAAATCGCGCGCGTCCGCGGATGCGATCACGCGATGCCTCTTTGGGCGAATAAGCAATGTGCTGCTTGAGTCCGCGCAGGACGACCGAGAGACCTGTTCCGCCGCCCAGCGCGACCACACGAAGAGCTCGACTGAGTTGAAAGCGATTCTTTTGATGCTGTTTCACCTAAACCGCTAACTACCCGCCCGAGCCGTCACGCTCAGGATAGAGAAGTTCTGTGAAGCGGGGGTCTTCCTGCAAAAACGCGAAATCCTCATCATTGCGGGCATGATAGCGATTTTCGGGCCGCAGTTGGATTGCCAATTTCAAGTTTTCCATCGCTGAATCGGCTTCACCCGTAAGGCAATCCAGCACGGCCATTGCATAGACGATATGATCCGCTTTGGGCGCCGCCTTGCGCGCGCGGTCTAGGTGCTCGCGCGCATCGTCCCAACGTCCCAAATTCATCAGCGCCACTCCCTGCGTGTAATGATCTTCGGCGGATTTCAAGACGGGCGCGGGCGGGCGCGAGATACGTTGATCGCAAATACGAATGTGAACGCGGGCTCGCTCGCCGAGCTCGTTGCTGGGGCCTTCCGCCACGCGTTCGAGGAGCTGCTTGGCACGTTGAAACTTTTGCTGCTGAAAGAGGGTAAGCGCTTCCTCGTAAAGCTTCAACTGCTGCTGCTTAGCGGGCGCCTCGGGATCTGGTGGCACTGCTTTCGCCTTCTCGTTTTGCCGTAAACTGCTGTGCTTCAAAGGTTTATGACCCCTCTGTGTTCCCGATACAGACGAAGTAGCTTGGGAGGAGCGGCTTTTCACAAGTTCACTCCAAGACTTGCTGGAATGCAAACATAGCAGACTCAATACCTTGCGTCAACGTGGACGAATATCTAGGCTCTTGCGTCTCGTCGTGCCGACCACAAAATCGTGATGGAAGTGGCCAAATTGGATGATTCATCCCCTCGCTTGTGGTAATAAATCATCGGAATCCGCTTTAAACAACTAAGAGGACGGGATGAGAAAATTTTGGAGCGGCATCGTTGTGGGCGTCGCACTCTTTGTCGTGATCACTATTGCCACCGTCTACCTCGGCTGGCTCCCTGCGGCGGCTGACAGTTCGTCGATGCGCTTCGAACCTATTATTGGGGAGCTGGGTCTCGGCGCGCGAATTGCAAGACAGGCTCCATCGCGCGACGTCTCCAACGTGCCTATAGCGGACCTTGTCGCCGGCGCTCACGTTTATCACGACGATTGCGCCGCATGTCACGGGTTTCCAAACCAAACGCAATCCGCGGCCGGATCAAGTATGTTCCCGCGAGCACCTCGTCTGCTTTCGCCGGACGGCATGGTCACCGACGACTCCGCCGGCGAGACGTATTGGAAAGTGAAGAATGGGATTCGACTCAGCGGGATGCCTAGCTTCGCTAAGATCCTGGATGAAAATCAAATGTGGCAGGTCACAGCCGTCGTGAAGCAGGCAAACAAGCTGCCGGCCGAAGTGCTGAAAGCGTTGCAGCCTCAAACACAACCAGCAGCGTCCGGTGCGGCGCCAGCGGTGTCCGCTACTGGAAAATCGACACCATAATTCATCGGGTGCCGGTAAGCCGGTAATATGACTAGCGCCGGAGGCGCCTATGCGGGCATCCCAATTGCCCGTGCGGCACATCTTTAGTAGTCTCTATCGTTACGCCTCAGGGGCGAATCGAACGAATGGGTCAATGGATGAAGATTGCGCGGGGAAAAGACTGCCTCGTTTTCGCGGGCATTCTGATGGCACTGTTTTTTTCTTCCTCTTGCCAACAGTACATTAATTATCCGGCACCGGTGGTCACAGGGGTGTCACCTACGAATGTGAACGCCGGCCAGCCGGCGTTCACGCTTACCGTCGTCGGGTCGAATTTCACTCCCGCCTCGACGGTGCTCTGGAATGGCTTCCCACGTATTTCATTCTTCCAGGATTCCGCCCACATCACGGCGGATATTCTTCAGAGCGACATCGTAAATCCGGGCAAAGTCCAGGTAACAGTACAAACCCCCCAGCCTGGCGGCGGATTGTTTCAACCCCCCGTGAGCTTTACCGTCAACCCGATTGCCGTACCCGTCCCCACGATTACGTCTCTATCGCCATCCGGCATTTACGCCAGTTCGGGATCGTTTACGCTGCGAGTAAACGGCCAGAATTTCGTCTCGACTTCAGTGGTGACGGTCAACGGAGCCAATCACACAACGTTTGAGGTAAATTCGACACAACTGACAGCAGCCGTCGACGCCTCGGATATAGCCAATGCCGGTGCACTGCAAATTGCGGTTTTCAACCCGCCCGTTCCCAATCCTCCGGCTGGCGAGGCACCTGGGGGCGGAAGCTCAAATGTCGTGGCGATGAACGTTACGAATCCAGTGCCGCAAATCTCGACCATTTCGCCTGCGGGCGCCGTGATCAATTCTGCCGCGTCAACGCCGCTGACAGTTAGTGGGGTTGGATTGGTGCCAAACTCCGTTGTGCTCGTGAATGGCGCGCCTCGCGTCACTGCATTTAGCAACAATACGACCGTAACGGCAACTCTGAATGCGGGGGATCTCGCGAGTTCGGGAGTTACGCAAATCCAGGTTATGAATCCATCGCCCGGCGGTGGTGCGTCCAATGCGCTTCCTTTCATGGTGGACCCGTCGCTTACGGCCGGGCTGCCGATATTGCTGGACTATGGGTTTGATGGATCGGTGGCAAATAGCGGCGTATGTGGCACGGACTGCGCAAATGCAACCCCAAATCTTTCGACCGCTGGCCCTGCGCTGAACCAGGGCGGTACGACGGTTGCGTTTGCGTCGGTCTCGTCAAATCTGGTGCTCAATCAGAAGAATTCGGCCAGCCAGATCTTCACGCGGAACACTTGTTTAGGCACGGCGGTGTGCACGAGCGTCAACTTTGACGCCAGCGTGGGGCCAAACGGAGTGGTGGCCAACGGTGCCAGCACGGAACCCTCCCTCAGCAGCTCCGGCGCTGACCTGGTTTACACGTCAACTGCAACAAATCTAACGAATTATGTCGCCGTGCCTTCGGGTCATCGGCAAGTCTATTGGGAGCCCGTGTGCGGCGGTACCACAACCTGCAACGGCGCCGTCCTCGTCTCACTGGGGGCCGATGGCAATCCCGGAAATGGCGATAGTTATGGCGCTTCGATCAGCCCTGATGGGCAGTTCGTGGCTTTCGTTTCGCTGGCGACGAATCTTGTCTCCGGCGTGACCGTAAATGGTTCTACGCCACAGGTTTACATCCGTACCATTTGCTCGGGAGCTACGCCTAACGCACCCAGTGCCACGTGTACGCCAACTACGTACTTGGTATCTGGAAATTACGCTGGTGGCGTCGTCACGCCGGGCAATGCACCAAGCACGCATCCTGCAGTCGCAAGCGGGGGCGGCTTTGTCGCGTTTCAATCTTCGGCGACAAATCTGGGGGCTGCGGCGCCGAATCCTTCGGCGCGGCAGGAGGTTTTCGTACAGCAAGTCTGCCAAATTCTGACGACCGGCTGCACAACTCCTTTCAGTGCAATCGCTTCCTCGCCCGACGGTGTAACGCCGGCCAATACGGACGCGATTCAGCCCGAGATTTCTTCCGATGGGCGTTTCGTAGCGTTTGCGTCTGCCGCCACGAACCTTGGCCCGTCGACGGCGGG
>DATEGW010000034.1:0-5050 GCA_035279845.1 Candidatus Acidiferrales bacterium
GCTTAGCGCATATCTCACGTGTATTGATCCATCCAAACTCAGCCCACTCTTCGCCGGCCGACGCTTTGATGCGAGTCTCGTCGCATCCTTTCCGGATGACGTTGATCCCTGCGGCGAAAACGGCGAATTTCACACATTCGCGTGCGCCGGCCCGATGTTCCGTCATCCAATCGCCGTCGCGCCCGGCAAAATCGTCCACCGCGACGGCTTCATCTTCGCTGACTTGCTTCCTAATGAGGCGATCTGAAGGTAACCGCCCGGCAATCCGGGGGCCCCAGTGCATTGTGGGCCCGCTATCTACAAGCGGCTCGCAGTATTCGCAGAGACGCCGAAGATCGTTTCGACGATACGGTTGACATCCGCCTGTGATATAGGTGTCAGTCATTAAGTTTCGGTCTGAACATGAAGTCTGGAATGCCGAATCGATTTCTTCGCGTACAAGCACGGACGTAGGAAAGCAGGATTTGCTTAATGAAACAGTTAAAGACAATTCCCGAGACGGCTATGGGTTTGACTTGCGCGGTTTTCATAACCGGCGTGGTGGTGTCGTTCTCCGTCTTGGCCCAAACGTCCAAACCGGATGCGCTGGCGGCCGCCACACCGCGAGCAATCGAATGGCGGGATTACGCCGGGAGTCCAGAAGGCAACCGTTATATCGACTTCAAGCAAATAACAAAGGCAAATGTCGATAAACTTCAGGTCGCGTGGACTTATCCGTACGCCGACACCGGCGCGAATGCCATCGTCGCTGATGGCGTTATTTACACCCATGCTCGAAGCAATAGCGCCATTGTCGCTCTCGACGCTGCCACCGGGAAAGAAATTTGGATCCATGACGGTCTGACCGGACTGACCCGCCGCGGCCTGAACTACTGGGAGAGCAGGGACGGCAAGGACAAGCGCCTGATATTCGCTGTTGCCGACTTCCTGCAGGAGATCGATGCGACAACCGGCAAATCGATCCACAGCTTCGGTGCGAACGGCGCTCTCGACCTGCACGAAGGAGTGGGTCGCGAGCCCGTTCGAGCGTTTGGGCAATCGGTGGGCAAGGTTTTTGAAAATTTGATTATTCTTGGCTCGTCCGAGGGCGAGGCCTATTTTTCGCCGCCCGGCGTCCTGCGGGCTTTCAACGTACTAACGGGCAGACTCGTTTGGCAGTTCGATACCGTACCGCACCCCGGAGAGCCCGGCTACCGAACGTGGCCGAAGGATGCATGGAAATACACGGGTGGCGCTAACGATTGGGGTGAGTTCTCGATCGATTCCCTGCGTGGGATCGCCTATTTTGTGACGGCCTCTGCGAAAGACGAATTCTATGGCGCGGACCGCGTGGGTAACGACCTCTACGCGGATTGCCTGCTCGCAATCAACGTGCGTACAGGAAAGCTACTCTGGTACTTCCAGAGTGTGCATCACGATATCTGGGACTACGACAACGTTGCGGCGCCGATGCTCACAACTATCACCAGAGATGGCAAGAGAATCGACGTGGTTGCGATGGCGGGCAAGACGGGTTATCTATACGTCTTCGATCGCGTAACCGGAAAAGCTGTCTGGCCGATTCCCGAAACGCCGGTTCCAAATAAATCTCCAGCACCGGGCGAAGTCGTGTCGCCGACGCAGCCAATTCCCGTTTTGCCTCCTCCTTTCACCAGCCACAGCTTTACGGTCGCAGACGTGAACCCCTTTATCCTGATGGACAAACAGCGCGCCACCATGATCGATCGCGTTAGCGAGGCGCGCTTTCAGGGAATGTTCACGCCAATCGGGTTCGATGAAGCGATCCATATGCCGGGTAACCAAGGCGGGACGAACTTTGGCATGACCTCGGCGAATCCCACAGATGGATCGGTCTACGTGATGGCCTTTAATTACCCCACGCTGATCAAATTTCTGCCTCCGGGGCAATCGCGTCAGAGGTCTGGCGGCGGAGTGGCTGGCGGGCCGGGCGCGCAGATTTACTCGCAGAATTGCGCCATATGTCATGGTGTTGATCGCACTGGTCAACCAGGTAGTGTTCCCGCTCTTACGGGAATTGGCAGCCGGCTCAGCCGAGACGAAATACAGACGACGATCCAGACCGGCAAAGGACGGATGCCCAGCTTCCAACTCAGCGCCGACAGTCTGAATGCACTGATTACTTATCTCACCACAGGAGGTGTTGGTCCCGGCCGCGGCGGACGCGGCGCTGCCCAGACGTTCCCTCCCGGCCCGGTGGTGGAAACTGGTCCGACGGCTACGCGGACAACTGCGTCTGGGACGGGTGCACTGACGGATTATCCGCAGGGCGTTTCGCATCCCGAAGACCGCCTGAACTTCGACGACTATGGCGTGGAGATTGAGGCTCGGAAGCCGCCCTATACTTCGATGACTGCATATGATCTGAACACCGGCACGATCAAATGGCAGATTGGCGTGGGAGATGACTACCGCGTTGTGAGCGCCGGCGGACCCCATGGAACCGGCGCGGATGAGGATACGAAGACATCTTCTCTCATCACCAGTACAGGGCTAGTCATCGTCGCCGCGGCGGATAACAGGATTCACTTCTACGACTCCGACACCGGCCAGGAACTCCGTTCGATTGACTTGGGTGCAACGACGTCAGGGGCACCTTCGGCGTACGAACTCAACGGCCGCCAGTACCTGCTATTCAGCGCATCAGGTAACGGTGGCGATAAAGCGGCCGACCCAAATCAGAAAGGTCCCGTCGGACTGATCGCGCTCGCGCTGCCGCAGTAATTAACCGGTTTGAGTGGCAACGGCGGAAACATGCGCGGTATTAGTCCGACAGAATGGCTCGTCAGTAACACAGACTCCGCAGCGTTGGGGGCGGGCGTCGTTCGGTCCTCCTGTTCGCCACCGGCCTCGCATCCGCGAAAAGCGTGCGTTAAACTCCCACTATGCAGATTTGCTCCCTGCTGCCTTCCGCCACCGAAATCCTTTTTGCCCTGGGCCTCGGCGATTCTGTTGCCGGCGTAACGCACGAATGCGACTTCCCGCCCGCCGCTGCGAAAAAGCCGGCGCTCATCCGTCCGCGCCTGAATCTCAACGTTTCTCCCGGCGAAATGGATCGTCAGGTGAGCGACATGATCGCCCGCGGCGAAAGCATCTACGCTGTCGACGCCGACTTGCTCGCGAAACTCGCGCCGGACCTGATCGTCACGCAAGATCTCTGCCACGTTTGCACCGTTTCGCCAGACGATCTCGGCGGCGCACTCGCCCGCCTCTCGAAACGCCCGCGCGTCCTTTCGCTCACGCCGCATACGCTGGCCGATGTCTGGGAAGACATTCGCCGCGTCGGCGACGCCACGCATCGCCGCCGTGACGCGCAAGCCCTCGCGCTCGCCATCGAACAGCAAGTCGCCGCCATCGAAATGCAGGCTGCGCGCGCCTCCGCGCGGCCGCGCGTTCTCTGCCTCGAATGGCTTGATCCTTTTTATGTCGGCGGCCATTGGGTTCCCGAAATGGTCGCCAAGGCTGGCGGTGAAGACGTCCTCGGCATGGCAGGGAAGCCATCCTTTAGAGTCGCCGCCGAGCAAATTGCCCAATCGCACGCCGAAATTATCGTGGTCATGCCCTGTGGCTACAATGCCGTCCGCGCTGCCGCCGAGTGGCGCGCGTTCAACCTGCCCGAATCCTGGCACGATCTGCCCGCGATCCGCCAAAACCGCATCTTCGCTGTTGATGCCAACAGCTACTTCTCCCGGCCTGGCCCGCGCCTCGCGGATGGCGTCGCCATCCTGGCGCACATTCTCCATCCCGAAATCTTCCCTGCCGATTCGGTCCCAATCAACGCCGTCAATCGAATGACGCTTTCGTAGGGACCGGCTTCGTCGGAGTTGCTGGCAAATGCAACGATGTCGATATACGATCACGCACAGGCAATTTTTCAATGGGTGATGCAAAAGCACGGATTGTGAGTTATTTCGGCAAGCCCGAGGCTGAGGTGGGAATTGTCGGGCCGATCGAAGGGTTTTCGCCTCAGATCGGAGTTCTCGTGTCTATTTTGGCGTTCACTAGAGCGCAGGTACTGAATTGTGTCCGCGAAATGTCAGTAAGCGATCTCGATTTTCTAATTGATGCTCAGTCCAACAGCATAGGCGCAATGCTGTCTCACCTCGCCGCGACCGAAACCTACTATCAGCTGAATTCCTTCGATGGTGTGAAATGGGGCGACTGGCCGGTGAGTGTGAAGCAAAAATGGGATGTCGCTATGAATCTTGGCGACGAGGCACGCAGGATGATCAAAGGCAACACCGTTGATTTCTATCTGGCGCTTCTGCGCGAATCGCGCGAAAGAACGCTTGAACAGTTCCGCAAACGTGACGACGGATGGCTGGCTGAGACAGAAAATGGCTGGGATTGGAACAACTTTGCGAAGTGGCTGCACGTTGCCGAGCATGAGTCAAATCATAATGGCCAGTTCAAATTTCTCCGGAGCCGTCTGCCGAAATCGCGCGTGCCTGACTGTAAATGATGACAAGCGCGTCCGGGCGTTATACGATCGGCTCTGCAAAGGTTCTCGCAGATGCTCAATCGCCGCGATTTTCTAAAGTTTTCTGCTGCCGTCGCTGCACTTTCGCCGCTCTCAGCGGTTCGAGCGCAATCAAGCTCCACTGATTCTTCATCCGAGGTCTCCGGCGCGAATTCTCTCCGCGCCCACGCCGACCAACACGGCCTCCTCGTCGGCTGTGCCGTGGCGCCTGAGCGCCTTGCCAACGACGCTCAATACGCCGCTCTCGTTGCCGCGCAAACCAATCTCCTCGTAGCAGAAAACGCCATGAAATGGTACGCGCTTCGGCCCGCGCTCGATAAATTTGACTTTACGGCGGCTGACGCAATTCTCGCCTTCGCTCAATCGCACAATCAAAAGCTTCGCGGTCACAATCTCTGCTGGCACGAAGCTCTACCGAATTGGTTCGCATCGACGGTTACGAAAGGCAATGCCAGCCAAATTCTCACCAATCACATCGAAACCGTCGCAGGCCATTTCGCCGGAAAATTGCATTCGTGGGATGTGGTCAACGAAGCCATCGATCCTGCCAGC
>DATEGW010000035.1:0-14240 GCA_035279845.1 Candidatus Acidiferrales bacterium
GCCAGCAAAGTTTCGGCATATTGATCGACCACATACGACGGAAGAGTTGTCGAACTCAGCGACATCCAGTACACAGGTTCAGCCGCTGGGTTCACCTTCTGTGCCGTCGGAGGTGCCGGCATGTTTGTAGGAAGCTGGCCCTGTGCGCGCGCAATTGCTTGCTGCACGTCCTGTGCCGCACCATCGATATTGCGGCTTAAATCGAATTGCAGCGTGATGCTCGTGGCGCCCTGGCTGCTCGTGGACGTCATCGAATCGATTCCCGCAATTTCCGAAAACTGCTTCTCGAGCGGCGTGGCCACGGACGAAGCCATTGTTTCAGGGCTCGCGCCAGGCAGGCTCGCGCCTACTTGAATTGTCGGATAGTCGATATTCGGCAGGTCGGCAACGGGAAGCTCCCGGTAACCGAGAATTCCGAACAGAAGTATGGCGGCCATGACGAGCGTCGTCATGATCGGGCGCTTTATGAATAGTTCGGAAATATTCATAAGGCCCTCAGTTCGCCGCAGTTGCGGAGACATCCACCTTAATGCCGGGCAACAGCCGTAACTGCCCGTCGGTCACAACGGTCTCTCCAGGATCGACGCCGCCGGCGATCACTGTGTCTGGGCCAATGGTTCTCACGGCCTTGACAGTACGTTGCTCTACTGTCGAATCGGACTTTACTACGTAAATGTAATCGCCGCTCTGCCCGCTCTGAATGGCCGCCGAAGGCACGACGGTGGCGTTCTCATCTTCGGAAAGCTGCAATGTCACAGTCGAAAACTGCCCGGGCCAGAGGCGACGATTCGAGTTGGGAAAGGTAGCCTTTAGCTTGATCGTACCGGTGGCGTTATCGACCGAGTTATCTAAAAAGGTCAAATAGCCGCTGTCGCTCGCAGTGTCTCCATACGGTATCGCAGAGACAGCAAGACGCCCTTTATCCATGAACTTCTTGATCGACGCCAAATACTGCTCCGGCACCGCGAAATCGATATAAAGCGGCGTCACTTGGTCGATTACGACCAGGGCTTGTTGACCACCCTGCGTCACAAGGTTTCCAGGTGTCGCGCCCAGTGCGCCGGTCCTACCGTCAATTGGTGAATTGATCGAGCAATACTGCAATTGCAGCTTCGCGGCCTGAAGAGCCGCTTCGTCCGCTTGGACGGCAGCAGCCTGCGCCGCCGCGCCGGCCTTCGCCTGGTCAAATTGCTCTTTCGGACTGACGCCGGCGTCAAAAAGCTTCTGATAACGGTCCGCTTGTGTATTGTCTAAGTCGAGCTGTGCCTTGTCCTTGGCAAGCGAGCCCTCCGCTTGCGCGACTGCCGCCTGAAATGGGCGCGGATCGATGCTGAAGAGCAATTCACCCTTAGTCACGAAATCGCCTTGCGTGAAATGCACGCCTTGAAGCTCGCCGTTCACTTGCGACCTGATCGACACGGTCGAATACGCCTCGCCCGTTCCAATAGCTGTCAGGGAAATCGGCACATTTCTCTTTGTTGCTTTCGCCACTTTTACGGGGGCGGCCATCATCGGTGGAGCAGTCTCCGCCGTGCGCGTGCACCCCGCCGCCAGGAGCGCGCCATAAAGACTGCATAGAAATAGTCCAGCCGCACCAAGCCTGTTCATCATTCAAGTCCCAAGGTTCTTCATTTCCGCTGTGCCAAATCGGCCGTCTGGGCGGCCAGCTTCAACGGGTTAAGGGTTTAGGCAAAAACGCAATGGGCCCATGATAACCCACCGGGAATAGGCGATCAAAGTACAATAGGAGGAACTGGTTATATCACTAAACATCCATTTGCTGAGTGGACGCAGCACCGGGAAAAAGGTTTGCAGAGAACTCGCGGCCCAAGAGCTGTATTAGGCGGCTGCGGCCTGGTCGAGCATCCAAATGAGTGGTCCTGTAGGCTGCACCCGCGCCGCAGGGTATTGGCTAACGCCTGTATCCGGATCGGCGGCTAGAGCCTTCAGGATTTCCCTCTTCGATTCGCCCGCCACTAGGAAATACGTATTGCGAGCCTGATTTATTACAGGGTAGGTCATCGTGAGCCGATGAGGCGGCGTGGCAGGCACCGTCACCGGCAGCACCCAAGCCTCTTCTTCTTTCAGCGCGGGATTATTCGGGAATAGCGACGCGGTATGTCCTTCGCCACCAAGCCCCAAGAGTTGCACGTCAAATGCCGGTGACTCCGTGCCAAAGAATTTCCGCATCTCCGCCGCGTACGACTTCGCAGATTCCCGCGCATCGGGGCTCTCCGTGGGCATTGGATGCAGATTTAGCTCCACGTCCGACGCAAGCTTGTCAAAAAGGAGTTTCTTCGCCACACCGAAATTGCTCAGCGGGTCGGTGTGCGGTACGTAGCGCTCATCTCCCCAGAAAAAATGAACACGCTCCCAAGGAAATGCGCCGCGGTATGTGCCCTGCGACCACATCGCAAACATCCGCTCCGGCGTATGGCCGCCTGAGAGCGAAATCGCGCAACGGCCGTGCTTCGCGACGGACTCTCTTGCGATGCGGAACACTTCGTCCAAGGCCGCACGGCTAAGGGCGTCAATATCGCGAAAAACCCGCTTTTCCATTTTCATCGCATGCTCTGGTGGACTGATCGCTATTGAACCACTACTTCTCCGCCGCCGTCTTCACGGCATGCCCGCCGAATTCATGCCGCATCATCGCCAGCAGCTTATTCGCAAAAGGCTCCGGGTCCTGCGAACGGAACCTCATATCGAGCGCGCCCGAAATCACCGGCACCGGAACACCCAACTCGACGCCCTCGATCACGGTCCACCGTCCCTCGCCTGAGTCGGTGACGTACGCGCCGATTCCCTCCAGCTTAGGATTATGCGTGAGCGCGTCCACTGTCAGATCAAGTAGCCAGGAGCGGATTACGCTGCCAAACTGCCAAATTTTCCCGACTTGCAAAAGATCCAGATTGAAATCCGTCTTGTGACGCAGCAGATCGAGACCCTCAGCATAGGCCTGCATGATTCCGTATTCGATCCCATTGTGAACCATCTTTACGAAATGCCCGGAGCCCGCCGGTCCGACGCGTCCCCAACCTTTGTCCTTCCCTGGCGCAAGCGTCTCAAAAATCGGTGAGAGCCGCTTCACCACGTCCGCATCGCCGCCCACCATCATGCTGTATCCTTCGGCCAATCCCCAGACGCCGCCGCTCGTTCCGCAATCGACAAAATTAATGTTCTTGGGCTTCAACGCTGCCGCGCGGCGAACCGAATCTTTATAGTAGGAATTTCCGCCGTCGATGATCGTGTCGCCCGCCGTCAAATGCGGCAGCAACAGCTCGATGGTGTCGTCCACCGGCTTGCCCGCAGGCACCATCAGCCATACCGCTCGCGGCGTCTTCAACTCGCCAATCAATTTTTCCAGCGAATTTGCTCCGACAATTCCTTTCTCGCCCACCTTTTGCACCACGGCTGCGTCACGATCATATCCGACCACGCGATGGCCGCCGCGCACGAGGCGCTCGGTCATGAATCCGCCCATCTTGCCCAAACCAACCATTCCTAGTTCCATTTATGCTCTCCAATCATCAGCTATGCATGAAAACGTCATCATCCTGAACGAAGCGAAGGCTCTCTCTTATTTTGAAGCGCTTATTGACCGTCCAGCGTCACTCCCATATTCGCCAAATCATTCCGCAATTGCGCCACGTTTCGAAACTGTATCGTGCGAATGCCCTGCTCGCTCGCAAACTCCAGGTTCAAACTGCGATCATCGATCAGCACGCATTCGGTCGGTTCGCACTGCGTAATCTGCAGCGCTTGCTTATAGATTGCCGGAGTCGGCTTCCGCACACCCAGGTAGCACGAACTGAGAAATACCTCGAAATAATCGCGCAGATGAAATTTGTGCACGCGATATTCGTTAATTTCGAGCGATTCATTGTTAAGCGAGGCCATCGCGTAGCGCTGCGTTCCTGCTAATTTGCCGATGAACTCTAGCGACTCCGGCATCGGTTGCGATTGGTCGAACATGAACTGCTTGAACTCATCCACCGAAAACGGCCGCTCGCGATAAAAAATCGTCCGTCGCAGGTATTCGCCGAGCGTTGCCTTGCCCTCTTCAAAGGCATTCAGCATCAATTCGTGCCGATCCTCAAAATCGGCCCAATCGAGATGAAACTTCTCCACAGCTTTCTGCCTCGATTCGCGATCCCAGCCGTTTGTCAGGATCACGCCGCCATTGTCCCAGAAGAGCGTAGTAACTTTCGCGTCTGCGTCGGCCATCCCCGCCTACTCATGATTCCATATTTGCGAGCGCCCTCTATTATTCCCCACATTGGCAATTTCCCGAAGAGCAGAAATCCGCTCTAATTTTGTTTCCTCAAGTCAGAAAATATCTTGAACATCCCTCTGAAATGCACGACACTTCCGTCGCCTGCCGCTTGCGAGCCGCAGCTTAAACGTAACGTGCAGAATCGCCGCACAATTTTGAAATATATCGCTGGCGCCGCTGCCACTTGCGCTATGAGCTTCGACTCGCTCGATTCTTTCGCCCAGCAAGTCCAGCAGGCCGGCGTCGAGCACCCGAACATCGTATGTTTCGTTGGCGAAGGCCTCCGCGCTGACGAATCATCGCTCGCCGGCAACAAAATCTTGCACACCCCGAACATTGATCGCATCGGCAAAGAAGGCTGCGTCTTCCATAACGCGTTCTGCATCAACGCGCTCTGTCTTCCCTCACGCGCCACAATTCTTACCGGTCTCTACTCGCATACCACCGGCGCGGTCTCTAATGTCGAGGGCAAGCTCCCGCCCAATACGAAGCTCGTTCCCGACCTTCTCCGCGAAGCCGGCTACGAACTCGCCTTCATCGGCAAACCGCACATCGACGGCGCGCTGATGGACCATTATTGGGATTACTACTTCGGATTCGTCGGCCAAGCCGATTACTACCGCCCAGTCATCACCGAAGGTATTCGCGGCAAATATTCGGCGGCAAAACTCTATGAGGGCGAATACGTCGATGACCTTCTCACGCGCAAGACCGTCGAATGGCTCCAGCAAAAGCGCGACAAGCCTTTCTGCCTTTTCCTTTGGTTTTACGCGCCTCACACGCCGTTTTATCGCCCTCCGGACATGGTGAACATGTTCAACGGCGTCCCGATCCCCGTGCCGCCCACCTTCAGCGAGGATCTTCATGATTATCCCGATAAGCCGCGCGCGGTCGCGCACGCCGATAACAAAATCGGTGTAACCGAGGTGTTTGACAACGATCCCCGCTCCCTTGAAGAGCTCGTCAAAGATCACTACGTCGGCGTGGAGGATAATGACCGCAATATCGGCAAGGTTCTCAGCGAATTAGAACGCCAGAACGCCCTTGATCGCACCGCCGTGATTCTCAGCTCGGACCATGGCTTTTTCCTCGGCGAACATCACTTCTTCGATAAGCGCCTGATGTACGAGCCCTCAATCCGCATTCCTTTCATGCTTCGCTATCCTAGGCGTATCCATGCAGGCGCTCAGTCGGACGAAATGGTGCTGAATCTCGATATGGCCGAAACGATGCTCGATCTCGCAGGCATTCCGGTTCCGTCACAAATGCAGGGCAAATCTGTCATGCCGTTAGCAGAAGGGAAAAAGACTCCGTGGCGCGACGATTGGCTCTACGAATACTACGAATATCCCGGCTGGCAAAACATCAGGCCCTGTCGCGGCATTCGCACGAGGCGCTATAAATACATCCACTTCTTCATCGAGCCGCAGGAATACGAGCTGTACGATCTGCAAAGCGATCCCAACGAAGCCAACAACCTCTATGGCAAACCCGGTTACGAGAAATTAACTGAGCAGCTCCGCAGCCGTCTCCAAGAACTTCGCAACCAACTGAGCGACCACTACCAATACAAGCCCACCGGGCTTCCGCTCCATGACACGACTGGCACACTTTGATTCCAGTTTGCTTCGCGGACATGGCCGCGTTGGTTCACGTCATCGTCATTTAGTGAAACGCGTCAAAATGGGTCCCAAAATTGCCAGAAAAAGAACGTAAGCTGCGGCCAGAGCCTCCATTTGCGGCTCCACTCCCGCCGCTAAGCCCGCGATCACGATGGAAAATTCGCCCCGAGTCACGAGTGTCATGCCCGCGCGCATCCGAGCCCGCCGATCCAGTCCAGCACGTGCAGCCGTCCAATACCCTGTCAGAATCTTCGTCAGAGCGGAGACGAAGCCAATCGCAATCACCAGCGGCATGACGGCGGGCAGTGCCTTCGGATCGATTTGCAAACCGAAGAAAAAGAAGAACGTGGCGGCAAATAGATCCCGGAGCGGCGCAACCAACTTGTGCGATCTTTCAGCAATCGATCCAGACAGAGCGATGCCCACAAGAAACGCGCCAATCGCCGCGGACACATTGAACCTGTGCGCAAACCCTCCCACCAGAAGCACGGCACCCACTACGGTAAGAAGAAGGATTTCGTCCGACTCGTGAAGAAACAATTCGCTGATCTGGCGCCCAAAACGCAACGCAAGCAAGAGAATTACGGCGGCGATTGCAATCGCTATGGCAACTGACAAAATGATCTTCTTAGTTCCCCCTCCCGTCAGAAGCACAGCCATCAGCGGAAGATAGACCGCCATCGCAAGATCTTCCATCACGAGGACAGAAATGATCGATGGAGTCTCGGGATTGTTCATCCGGTTCAGTTCGGCGAGTACCTTTGCGATGATCCCGGACGACGAAATATACGTAATGCCGCCCAGCACGAGCGAAGGAATCGCTCCCCATCGCAGTAGAAAGCCCATGACTAGCCCTGGCGGAAAGTTGAGCGCAAAATCGATGACGCCTGCTTGAAAGCCAGTCTTAAGATTTTCCTTCAGCTGCTCTCCGGTATACTCCAGCCCGAGCATGAAGAGCAGCAGCAGCACCCCGATCTCTGCGCCCACATGTGTAAATTCGGCGCTGACTCTGAGTGGAAGCAAGCCGCCATTGCCGAATGCAAGGCCCGCCAGCAGATACAAGGGAATGGCTGAAAATCCGGCCCGATTCGCGAATCGCGCAAGAATTGCAAGCCCGAAAATAACTAGGCCCAACTCCACGAAGACTTGCGATAGATCGTATGCTGGGGCGGCCATGAGGATTGCTGCAAGAATAGCGTGTCCGCTCTTTCGACGGAACTCTTCCCGTCCGCACTAGTCCGCTGCCGCAGCTCTGATCGGCGGCAGGGGAAATTCCTTGCAGGTGTCGAATAGCACCATCAGGCTGCCACATGTTGGCAGCCCGAGATGCAACCGCTCACTTCGCGAAAGCCAGCGACACCGGCCCTGTGCCTGCATTCACCGGGAGCCCCACAGGCGTTAGAGCGCCAGTCACGGCGTCAACCGCAAACGGCGTGATGTTGTCTGGACCGATGTTCGCAACATAGGCGAACCAGCCCGAAGGATCAAGACTCAGCGCGACCGGGTTGCCACCGACGGGCACGGTTGAAGTTAACGTAAGGGATCCCGTGGTGGCATCGATTGCAAACACAGCGACGCTGCCTGCCAGATTGTTGGTCACATATGCGAAACGGCCCTGCGAGTCCAGCGTGAAACACGTCGGACCGGTACCCGTCGCCACACGCGGCGACAGCGGTGCGAGCGCTCCTGTCGCGGCATTGACCGAAAAGATCGTTATGTCACTCGTTCCGAGATTCAGCACATAGGCAAATCTTCCAGACGGGTGCATCGTAACCGAACCTGGATTGGGGCCCGCTGGAGTTGCCCCGAGGAGCCGAAGTCCCCCGGAAGCGTCCACCCCATAGATTGTCAGATCATTCGAAAAGCCGTTGGCCACGTAAGCAAATTGGCCCCCTGGATGAAAACCGATGGCAACAGGCGCACCGTCGGTTGGTACGCTCCCCAGAGAGCTAATCGCGCCAGTCGTCGGGTTTATCACAAACATGGAAACAGTGTCAGAATCCTGGTTAACCGAATAGAGCACGGTTCCCGCTGGCCCAACAACGATGGATCTCGGGCCACCGCCTGCGGGAACAGTTGAACCGGTCATTGCCAAGCCGCCCGTGTTCGAGTCTATCGTGAACACCGAAATGTCATCCGAAACGAGGTTGCCAACGTAGGCAAAACGCCCCGCGGGTTCTGCCGCGATCGCTCTCGGGTGCGTGCCGCCGGCGGATATCGTGTCTTTGGCTGTTAACTGGCCTGATTGAGAATCAACCGAATAGGTGGAGATGTCGTTCGAAAAAAGGTTGGCGACGAACATAAATCGCGCTGTGGCCGGGGGTGGCGGGCTCGAAGGTGTATACCCGGCCCCGCAGCCGGCAATCAGCATCAACGCAGCGAAAATGAGCACAGAACGAACAGTCTGCCTTAGCGACATGTCTTCCTTCTCCTCAATTGAGATTTCTTTGAGATGTGAGGGCCGGCGCTTTGCCGGATTCCTCGGCCTTACGCAAAAAAGGCTCTGGCTAACGCGCTCTTTGTTCCCAGGAGTGCTTTTAGGCTTCGTTTTGATGCACCACAGGCAGGTTCGCTCCATGAAAAAGTCCACTGTTTTGTAAATTTCTTGTCACAGTCCCGAATGCGTAGAACAGCGATTGTTCCGAAGTATCGAAAACCGACTAGTGTTATGGAGCTGAGGCCAAGTATTCGGTCCCGCGAAGAAGGCCAAACGAGAAGGTGCCTTACGGCTCGTTTGGGCCACCTGACTAACAAGAGTAGAGGCAATACCCCAGCCGAAATCAGAGATTGCCCGATTGCTCCTCCCGAATCGATCCGATACAAACGTGCAGCTATTGTCATCGCGTGCGTCTGCAGTGAGTAATTGATGTCTTAGTTAAAACACAATACAAAAAAGCGAGGGCATGCGTGGGCAAGGCCGCAAACCAAAGGATTCTCACTGTGAATTCGCGGTCTGAGACGCGCGCTACACTCGAAATCCAATCTGCTACTCGGAAACATCCGTCGGAAACTGAAAAGCAACGAGTCCCCAAAGCGTCCAAGGAGCCAAGCTGCAGTTTCGGAATGGCTCGCACCGTGATCGTTCGCGATGCGCGGGAATTGGAGAAATTCAGTTCAGCTTGGATGGAACTCGCAAGAGATGCCGCCGATCCTAATCCCTTTTATGAACCTTGGTGGCTCATCCCTTCGCTTCGTCACTTGAGCTCCGGACGGGAGATGTTCTTCGTTTTCATCTTCGCGCCAGACCCGGATTGCACCACGCGTTCTGAGAAGCTCTGCGGCATGTTTCCCTTTGAACTTGCGCCGAACTACCGCGGCCTACCTTCTCGCGTATTGCGATTGCTCCGGCCGACCTATAACCGGCTCTGTACGCCTTTAGTCCACAGGGGATTCGTCGCAGAATGTGTGAGTGCCCTGCTCGACTGGACAGAGCACAGTCCTGACAGCGCTCCACTCGTGGAATTCCGTTTCATTACGGGCGAGGGCCGCGTGGCACAGGAGCTACACCAGCAAATTAACGACCGTCATTGGACCGCCTTCCAGTCGGACTGCACGATTCGTGCATTGTTCAGACCCATGTCTAGTGCGGACGTGTATCTGGAGCGCGCTCTCAGCGGAAAACATCGGAAGGAATTTCGGCGCCTCGAAAAAAGGCTCAGTGAAGCAGGCCCTACAGAGTATAGATGCCTCGGGCGGCACGATGACGCTGCGCCTTGGATCGCTTCTTTCCTCGAACTGGAATCCAGCGGGTGGAAGGGTCAGGATGGAAGTTCTCTGACGTCGCGAGAGGAGACACGAACTTTCTTTAAAGAGGCCGCCACGGAAGCCCATCGGCATGGCCGCCTTATGATGCTTGGGCTCTTCCATAAACAGAGGCCCATCGCGCTCAAGTGCAACTTCTTTTCCGGTAACGGCTCGGTGGCCTTCAAAATCGCATTCGATGAAAAATACGCACGATATTCACCGGGAATGCTCCTGGAAATAGAAAATGTGAAGCGCCTGCATGAGATCCCCGAAATCGCATGGATGGATTCCACTGCAGAGTCGCAGCATTTTATGATCAATCGCCTTTGGATTGACCGCCGCACCGTTGAGACGATAGTTGTATCTCCCAATCGCACATGGGGAAATTTCATCGCGTCTAGCTTTCCTTTTCTTCGCTGGGTAAAGGGCAGTGCGCACCATGTCTTCGAAGGATTCAACTTGAGAAAGACGACGCAAGAGACGAATTGAAAGGAGGAGCGACTATGGAAATCGCATCCCACGAAACATCCAGGCCCAGTACCACACAGCCGCCACTCGACCTCGATCCGCAAACATTCCGAACACAGTTTCCTCAGCGACCTTTTGTGATAAGGCACAATCTAGCCCATCATCCATTGTTCGCCGTCCCCCGGCTGCTTGAACTCGCAAAAACGCTACCCGAGAGCTGCGTCGAATATAACGAGGGGCGAATTTCTGCCGATATGGGTGGCCGCCTTTCTCCTCGGAACGGCCTTTCAGCCGAAGAGACAATCCGTCGCATCGAAGAAGCTCATTCGTGGATGGTTCTTAAATTCGTTGAGAACGATCCCGAATACCGCGCGCTGCTCGATGCTTGTCTAGATCAAGTGCGCGAGTTCTCCGAGGCTGTCGTTCCCGGTATGTGCCAGCGAGAGGCATTTATCTTTCTCACCTCACCGGAATCAGTCACGCCGTTCCACGTCGATCCCGAACACAATTTCCTGCTGCAAATTCGCGGCCGAAAACAAGTGAGCATTTTTGATGCTGATGATACTGCGATCGTCACCGAAGCCGACATTGAGCGCGGTCTTTTAGGTAAGAACCGGAACCTGGTGTATAAACCGGAGTTTGAGTCGCGCGGTAAGGTATTTGACCTTACACCCGGTATAGCCCTTCATTTTCCCATCGCAGCGCCGCATTGGGTCAAGAACGGCAACGAGGTGTCGATCTCGTTCAGCATTACCTTCCGGTCACGGGATTCGCAACGGCGGGCGGTCGTGCGCGAATTCAACTCGGTTTTGCGCGAACGAGGCTTTCAGCCGAGACCTGTGGGATCGTCTACAATAGGCGACGCCGTCAAATACTTCAGCTACCGAGCCGCGCGACGCACCCGCCAGGTTTTTCAACCGGGCAAGCACGCCTAAACAGACAACACGGGGCTCAACAAAGGCGCATCAAACCGCCGACATCAGATGAATCCTCAACCGGCGTAACGTCAAGCGGTGAAAAACAGCACACTCTACCGCTAGATCGTGTCAGCAACTGGATTAATCCGAGGCGGCCGCCTTCTTTTCCGCCGCGGGGCGTTCGTATGTGAACGCTGGCTGCCAGGGATGAATCGACGTGCCTCCTGTGATGCGCGGCTGAATCGCCGCAGAGAAGAAAATATACGGATGTCCCGGCTCGATCGCGCTCGCTTCATCGAGCTGCTTGCGCAACTCCGCGGGAATCTCAAACGAGATCGCCGCGAGATTATCCTCAAGCTGCGCCGATGTACGCGCGCCCAGAATCGTCGAAGTGATTCCTGGCTGCGTCGCCACCCAGTTCAACGCAATTTGCGCGGGCGGCTTACCCAGCTTCTTCGCAACATCCGTAAGCGTGTCCAAGATTTTCCAATTGCGCTCCTGGAACCGGTTGAAAAATGGAATCGCGCCCGGCGCTGTAAGGCGGCCGTCGCCCTTCGCGTTCTGCCCTTCCCGCTTGTACTTGCCTGCAAGGAAACCGCTCCCGAGCGGGCTCCACGGGCAGACGCCAAGGCCGAGCTCTTGCGCGGCGGGAATATGCTCGCGTTCGATGTTGCGCTCGATGAGCGAATATTCGAGCTGCAGCGTCGCGATTCCGACTTTTCCTTGCTGCTCGGCCAGCGTTTGCGCACGCGCGACGTACCACGCCGGCGTATCGGAAAGACCGTAGTACCGAATTTTGCCCTCGCGCACCAAGGTGTTCAGCGTTTCGACAACTTCTTCGACCGGTGTCACCACATCCCACGCGTGCACGTAATACAGATCGATGTAGTCCTGCCCCAGCCGCCTCAATGAGGCTTCGAGCGCGCGGTAAATATTCTTGCGGCCATTGCCGCCGGCGTTTGGATTGCCCGTCCCAAAGTTAAAAGTGAATTTCGTCGCGAGCACGACAAAATCGCGCAGCTTACGGTCATTGATGAACTTTCCGACGAGCTCCTCGCTATGTCCCTTTGTGTATCCGTCTGCCGTGTCAACGAAATTGCCGCCCGCATCGATGTAGCGATTGAACATGTCGCGCGAGATGTTTTCCTCAGCCCCAAAACCCCACTCGGTGCCAAACGTCATTGTGCCCAGGCTCAGCGGACTCACCCGCAGCCCGGTACGTCCCAAGGTGATGTAGTCGTTCAGATTCATGCGAGTTTCCTCCCTAAAGGGGCATCGGATGCGGTAATAGGGGATCCGGAGTCATGAAATTCCATTTCTAAAGGAACGGAATACCGCGCTCAGGATGTGGCAGGAGCGGCTTGTTTGGCTCGTTTCTTCCTGACAACCAAATACGACACAAGTACGCTGATGAAATAGAGGGCGACCATCGGCATCATAAACACCAGCATTGTGGTCGCGTCCGGCGTCGGCGTAATGATTGCAGCGGCCACCGTGATAATCAGCATCGCGTAGCGGAAATTCCTGAGCAGGAACTTCGGCGTCACCAAACCGAAAAGTGAAAGGACATAGACGATTATGGGCATCTCGAAGATCACGCCGATGCCCACCGTCACGATCAATATCAAGTCATAGTATTCATTCACGTCGATCAGAGGCTGGATTGAAAATTCCTTCGTAAAATGCACCAAAAAGTCCAACATCTGCGGAAGCATGATGAAATATGCGAACGCCGCGCCACAAGCAAACAGGAAAGTGCCGAAGAAGATGAATGCCGTCACAGCTTTACGTTCGTGCTTGTAGAGGCCCGGCGCTACGAACAACCAGACTTGGTAAAGCACGTAGGGCATCGCTAGAGCTATCCCGATGTAGATGCCAATGTTAATCCACAATCCCACTACTTCTGTGGGGCTGCTTAGATAGAGGCTGGGATTCAGATTATTTTCCGCAAGCGCCTTGATCATCGGCGCGTTGATGATCCTGATGACCTTTTGCGAAATGGCCACGCCGACGCCTGCACACAGCGCAATCGCGATTAGCGAATTTATGATGCGTTTGCGCAGTTCGGCCAGATGCTCGAAAAACGACATCCGCCCTTGCGCGGAGTCTTCTGAGTCGGGCGTTTCGGCGTTAGTCGGGGTAATGTTGGCCATCGGTCACTGGTTCGGGAGTGTCGCCGCCATCCTCGGCGGAGGCCGAAGTATCGGACGGACCTTCATTGGTGCCATTCGACGTCTCAGGCGGAGAAGCTTCGTGAACAACTCTTGGATCCGCGGCGGTAACAATGCCTTCAGCAGGCTTCAACGCGGGTAGAGGCGACTCGTCTCCCGACGCTTCCGTCGAATCGCCACGAATAGAATTCTCCGCTGGTGAAGCAGACACCGGAGGCGGCGCGGGGCGACGGCGCTCGTCGGCTTCGCGCTCGAGTTCGCGCATGTGGCCTTCGAAGGTGCTCTTGAATTCGCCCGTCATCCTGCGAAATTCCGCCATGAACTTGCCCACGTTGCGCGCAAGTTCGGGCATTTTTTCGGGGCCGAAGACCACCAAAGCCACCACAAACACTATGATTAGGTGAGGGAGACTGAGCATTCAATCTGAATCATAGAAGAGCCCCGAGAGCGTGTCAAACACCTCAAATCGAGGCAGAGCCGGGCTATCGCCGCGCAAATCCACGCGATACGGTACAATTGACGGGTAGCATTTCCTGGATTCTTGCAAAAAAGGGCCAAAGTTTCGTTCATTGGGTTCTATTCGCTCCATCGAAAATGACGGCAATCTGCTGATCGCCGCCGAACTCGCAGACGGCGCTGCGCATGAGCGTATCGTCGCACGAGAAATCCCTCCCGCAGAATCGTGCTCGTCATCCGTCCCATTGTGGCTATGGTGGAATATTCTGAGCCTGGATGCGCCCGCAGTCGCAGCCGTATGGCTATTGCTCTTTGCGCGCGCGAGCCATATCGAAGTCCCACGGGCTACCGTTGCCGTCCTTGCGCTTGTCGTCTGGGTGATCTATCTGGCGGATCGGCTGCTCGACGGCTGGATTACGATCGATAAGCGCATGCTGAAAGAGCGACACAAATTTTGCTATCGACACCGCGTCGCTCTCTCTGCCTTAGGTGCGGTTGGCGTGTTCGCCGGCGCATGGCTTGCATACCGCGACCTGGATGGTGCCGAGGTGAGGACAGGACTGCTCTTGGCCGCCGTTCTTGCACT
>DATEGW010000036.1:0-4709 GCA_035279845.1 Candidatus Acidiferrales bacterium
TACAGCAGATACGAAATAGTTCTGACCTCTCGCACGCACTCGTCGATCAGAGACCCGCATTCCGCGGCCTCGTCCACATCTGGCGAGATCGAATCGACCTTCATTTTCAAGACCGACAGATATTGCCCAAGGCTGTCGTGAATCTCTCTCCCGATGCGCCGCCGTTCCTCATCCTGTGTGCGCAGTAGGTGAAGCGAAAGCTCGCGAAGCGATTTTTCGGATTGATATAATCTATGCTGCGACTCCTCAAGCGATTTTTCCGCGAGCATTCGCTCTGTTAGATCGCGAGTCACTTTCCCGAAGCCGATCAGTTGCCCTTCAGTGTCCCGGATCGCCGTGATTACTACGTTTGCCCAGAACTTTGATCCATCTTTTCGAACACGCCAGCCTTCGTCTTCGATGCGGCCTTCCTCTGCCGCTGCCTTCAGCTCTCGCTCAGGCTTTCCGGCTCGCACATCCTCTTCGGGATAAAAGGTGGAAAAGTGTTTGCCGATGATTTCCGAAGCTTTATAGCCTTTGATGCGCTCCGCCCCGGTATTCCACGTGGCAATGTATCCGTCGGCATCCAGCATAAAGAGCGCATAGTCCTGCACCGCACGCACGAAAAGTCTCAGCCGCTCCTCTTGCCTGTGCAAAATTTCTTCGGTGCGTTTCCGTTCCGTCAGGTCACGCGCCACTTTGCCGAACCCGATTAGCGTACCGCCTTCATCCCGGATAGCCGTCAACGTGATTCGCGCCCAGAACTTCTCTCCATCTTTGCGCACGCGCCAACCTTCGTCTTCCACACGGCCCTGTTCTGCGGCCATCCGGAGCAACCGCTCCGGTTTCCCCGCCGTTACATCTTCCTGAGGGTAGAAGCACGTGAAATGCTGACCGATGATCTCCGAAGGCTTATATCCCTTTATACGTTCGGCTCCTGTGTTCCAAGTGCGAATCCGCCCTTCAGGATCGAGCATGAAAATCGCATAGTCCTGCACCTGATCCACGAGCAACCTGAATTGCTGTTCGCGGTCTCCCCATCCCGTCTCAGAGTATGTGGCTCGAGACAGGTCCTTTGAATGAATTACATCCTCTCGATGCTCGCCTTTTGGGCCACCGGCCATATTCTTCTCCTCGGGAATTACGAGGGTATGCTCTGCGCAAATCCGCAGAAAGGAATCGGCATCTTCTTGCCGCGAGAATCCTTGCATGGGATATGCGCAATGAAGGGTGAACGAGTAAGACCTCGCAAGCCCGTTCCACAGCTTTTCAAGCTGTATCGCCTCTTCTTTTTTGCCCTCCGCCCAGAGCAGAGCTACCATTTCTCCGAAAGCAACCACACGCTTGTTTGATTGGCGAGCCGACGTGATTCCTCGGGCCACCACCGAACCGATCGTCTCGTAGAAACGCAACTCGTCGATCTTGCCATCCACCAGAAAGCGCGACAAAACCTCTGAGGCATCGAGCGCCTGATACTGCCCACGGGCGGCGAATTCCCCGAGATTAACTCCGTTATTTCTTAGTTTACGAAGAATGACCTCGTTGTGAGCTTTTGTCCCGATTACGATGGCCGAACCGCCGGATGAAAGCGCAGCTCCGACAAACTCCTGTATTTCGTCGGTCAGAAATGTGTCGTCTGAGTAGAACTGGACAGAATGCTCATGATGCCAGTCTCGTCCGGCCGCGACAGGCCGGGCAATTGCGTCAATCATCTGAAACTCCAGACATAATGAGGTTCCCTAAAATGCCTTCGGGCTATGGTGCAAAGCTACCCCATGAATGTCTCGGTTGCAATCAGGTCCACCTACAGGGAATCATGTACCTTCAAACGGCATAATCGCTTATTGCAAGTTGAGCAGGCGGGTAGCGTGCCGGAAAACTTCGCGTTTAGATGTTCCATGGCGACTGGAGAATCTTTTATGGAACCCGCGGCCTGCCATAAATATTCCTTATATCTTCATATCTTGAACTTCCTTGACAGGTTCGCTTGCCGAACGCTAAAGTCAGTTTGTTCAACAATGAAGACATTCCTTATCTTCGGGCAGGGCCTGAGCACAGCGCAACTGGTGCGACTTAGCGTAGTAGTATCTGTAGTACGCGTCGGCCGGCCCGGAGGGTGTGATTGAGCTGAGAAACAAAGATTGAAAGCTCCTTCGAACCCACCGGCCGCGAGGCTTGGTGGGTTTTTTAATTTGCGAGGAGCCGCGGCCTACAGGGCGCAGCAACCGGTGAACAAGGTTTGAGGACTGAGGAGGAACGGATGAGCAGCGCGAGCAAGAGCAGCAAAACCGCATCTGGCAAGCAAACGTTGACGGGGGCGAGAATCCTGTGGGAGTGCATCGAGCGCGAAGGCGTTACCGACGTTTTCGGGTATCCCGGCGGCGCGATTCTGCCGGCGTATGACGCGCTGAAGCACAGCAAACTTCACCACATCCTCGTACGCCACGAGCAGGGCGCGACGCATATGGCCGACGGTTATGCCCGGGCGACCGGCAAAGTAGGCGTGGCAGTAGCGACCTCCGGTCCCGGAGCCACAAACATGGTCACGGGCATCGCGACCGCGATGATGGATTCATCGCCGATTGTGTGCATCACCGGCCAAGTGGGCAGCAAGCTTGTCGGTTCCGATGCCTTTCAGGAGACGGACATCACCGGCGTGACGCTGCCGATCACGAAGCACAATTATCTCGTCACGCATGCGGACGAAGTGGCGCACGCCGTGCGGGAAGCGTTCTTCATCGCGCGGTCGGGCCGCCCGGGACCGGTGCTGATCGATATTACGAAGGACGCGCAGCAGACCGAGTGCGAGTTCGATTACGAAGCGGCTGAGCCGAAGATGCGCGGATATCGCCCGGATCATTCGCCGGCACGCGAAGAGATTCAGCAGGCGCTTCAGTTGATTCGTGAATCGAAGCGGCCGCTGATCCTGGCTGGGCACGGGATTACGGTTTCGGGCGCGGAGCAGGAGGTGCAGGGATTTGCGGAGAAGGCGTGCATCCCTTGCGCGATGACGCTGCTTGGCCTTGGCGGACTTCCCGCTTCGCATTTCCTTAATCTCGGTATGATGGGCATGCACGGCGAAGCGTGGGTAAACTCGGCGATTCAAGATGCCGATTTGCTCCTCGCGTTCGGCATGCGATTTGACGACCGGGTGACGGGCAATCTGAAGACCTATGCGCCCAATGCGAAGAAGATTCACATCGACATCGATCCGGCGGAAATCAACAAAAACGTTAAAGTGGATGTCGCGCTCGTAGGCGATCTACGCGAGATATTGAAAGATCTGCTTCCGCTGCTCGAACCTGCGAATCACACTGAATGGATCGATCACGTTCGCAAATTGAAGGGCGATTCCGCGGTGCGTGACATTCAGAATTTGCCGGACAGTGGGCATCTCTATGCTGCCCACGTAATCAACGATCTTTGGCACGAAACGCGCGATCGTGACGCGGTGATCGTCACCGACGTCGGCCAGCACCAGATGTGGGAAGCACAATACTACAAGCACGAGCGGCCGCGCTCGCTAATCACCTCCGGTGGACTGGGCACGATGGGGTTCGCATTGCCGGCAGGAATCGGCGCGAAGGTGGCTCGTCCGCAGGCAGATGTGTGGGTTGTGGCTGGCGACGGCGGGTTCCAGATGACCATGCCGGAGTTGGCGACGATCGTTCAGGAAAACCTGAAGGTAAACATAGCGATCATCAACAACGGCTATCTCGGCATGGTGCGCCAGTGGCAGGAGTTTTTCTACGACCGCAACTATGAAGCGACACCCCTCCTCAGTCCGAATTTTGTCAAGTTGGGTGAGGCGTTCGGCATTCGCAGCATCGCCGTGAAGAATCGCGCGGACGTGATTCCCACAGTGCGCGCTGCTCGCGAACATAATGGACCCGTCTTGATCGATTTCCAAGTGGAGCAGGAAGACACCGTATACCCGATGGTGCCCGCGGGCGCATCGCTGCATGACATGATTCGGCGGCCTAAAAACCCGCTAGTCGAAACTGCGGAAGACGAGTAAACAGTCAGCGCTGCAGGCGCGACACCACTTAGTCCAGCGTGTAGAGCAATGGGACGATTGCCGAAAACAATTGAGCACCGTAGGTGCGGCACAGATATTTCGTAGCGAGCGCACAGTAACGAACGCCCATCGTGGCGGAGAGTTGAGAAGGAAAAATCATGCTGAATACTTTAGTGGTTTATGTGGAAAACAAGCCGGGCGTTCTTTCGCGCGTCGTGTCGCTCTTTCGGCGGCGAAATTTCAATATCGATTCGCTCACTGTCGGACGGACGGAAAAGCCGGACGTCTCCCGCATGACGATTGTCGTCGAAGGCGACGCCGACCAGGTCCGCCGCATCGAGGCAAACGTCTACAAGCTGGTCAACGTGCTGCTCGTGGACGATATTACAAACAAGCCGGCGCTCATTCGCGACCTGGCATTGATCAAGGTGAGTGCAACACAAGAGACGCGTTCGCAGGTTCTTGACATCGCGCACGTGTTTAAGGCGCGCGTGCTCGATATCGCCGTTGACTCAATCACCGTCGAGATGACGGGCGGCGAAGAGAAAGTCGACCGACTGCTAGAGATTCTGACCCCATTTGGCTTGATCGAGGTCGTGCGCACAGGCACCGTAGCAATGCGCCGCGGCACCTCCACGCGCGTCCCTGCGACGCAGCAATCGGCATCCGCGACACCAACACGAAAGCACGATCCGACCGTTTCGTATTCGGT
>DATEGW010000037.1:0-6718 GCA_035279845.1 Candidatus Acidiferrales bacterium
GCGCTGGAAGAGCTTGAGCCGCCGCCCAACGCCATGATTGCGGTAGCTATCGAGAACAGCCGTCATGTGCGAATGGAGAAACGGCGTGTAGTTGCCGTGCGTGGTGATCGGACCTAAATGCGGGCCGAATTTGCGCACGCCGACGACCGCAAGCGTGAATCCGATCATTTGCGAGCCGTCGTAAGCCGCGAAGACCTGTCCGCCGGTGTGGTGCGCGACGATGAAAATGCCGTTGGGAACGGAGATTTCCATCCCCCAGGTCGCGTGTTCGACGCACACGCATTCGTCGTAGTCGGAAATGGCGTTGCAGTGGCGAATCGTGATCTGTGGCGAGGCGGATGCGTTCGTCATGAGCTGAAGAACAGATAGCATACGAAAGACGACGGCGAGTGGCTAGCAGATAGTGGAAAACGATCGCGAACTCAGTTAGGTGAAGGTCTCTCAATACGATCGATAACGATATTCTCCACCGGCCCTGTGGTTGAAACCAACTTTAGTCCAAGTTGTTCCCTCAGCGCTTCCTGTAACGACGGGCCGTTCGGATCGGGCGGCGGAAATGGGTTGTCCTGTCTAGACGGTCCCAATCGGGCCGAGTCGGGCGTCCAATCCAATGCGATATTATATTTCCCTGTGAGGCCAGTCGCGTCCAAAACCGTCTTCCCCGTCACAGTAGAGAGAAGGTAAATCAAAGCGCTGATTGATACATGGTTGTCTCTTACATGGCCGTTCCATCCTACGGAGCCTCCGCAGGGCGTGTCGCCAGGCTTTGGTAAAGAGGCCGTTGACGGGCAAACGCCCTCGGCCACTGGAATCTTTCCGGAATTGACGACTATTAGCGAATAGACCGGCATCGCCACGGTGGTACGGTGAATCTCCAGCCCGAATCGATCAGATAGCATCGCCTGAAGCATCTGACGGTTTACGTCAACCCGTTGGCCAGGCGTCATGCCTTGCAACTTCCTCACCGTCGTTTCGTCACGCGCTATATCAATGTCGTATCGGTCGGTGTCGACCCACTTCGGCTCTCCCGTGATCTGAAAGTTCTTCACGTTGTACGCCAACATGATCAAGTATTCGGGCGTCACTGACCTCATCATTGTGTGACTGAGGTCGCCCCCGATTTCTCCTGTCGCGTACGGGTTGCGATTGGAATTTGGCCTAATTGATACAGCTTCGAAAGAAGCTGGCGATGTCTTCGGCGTTTGGGCGAGCGGCGCGCTAGATTGAGCATGAAGCAGAATCACATCCGCCGTGCCAATCGCGAAGAGGCAAACGAACGCCGCCACAGCGGCGCGGTAGAAGGTAAATCCCTTCGCCGCCGCAGGACGACAGCTCATGTTATCGGCCTTACCTGCCGTTGGTGGCATAAATTGGTTCCTAGCGGCAGCCAATCAGTTGGCCGAAGGCTTTTCCACCTTGTCGATGACCATGACGTCGGTTGGTCCCTTCGTTGAATTGATCTTCAGTCCGATCTGTTGCTGGATCGCGGTGAAGAGGTCGGGCGGCGCATCGGCATTCTCCGTGGCCGGAGCTTTAATGCCGCCGAACGTTTCGAACTGCCCCTGATCTGGCGTCCACTTTAATTCGAAATCGTACTTTCCTGTGAGCCCGGTATGGTCGACGACCGGCTTATCCAGAACGGCGCTCTGCATAAGACCCGCAAACTCTACCATGGTTGCGTTCCTGACCATGAGATCGGCGGGATTGATGTTGCGAAAGAAGAGACCAGGAAGATTCCCCTGGACAGCGGTCGGAGTGAGTTTCTGGCCGTCTTTTCCCACGACAATCTCGTAAATCGAAAGCACGCGCGTGTCTTTGTGGAAGGTAAGCTGGAAACGGTCCACCAGGAGCTTTCCCATCATCGTTTTCATCTGATCGGGATTTGGTATGCCCTCGGCGTCGGGCTGGCCCGTGATGTCGAACTTGTCTTTGTCGAACCAGTCCGGAGCATTGATCAACTGCTTCGGTTGCATACTGTATGCAAACCCAATCAGGTCGTTCATCGTCGTGCCCTTCGTAAGAACCTGGCGGCCGCCCGGCGTTACGGTAAAGAGTTTTCCTGGCTGACCCGGGGGAGTGAGCTTAATCGTGGCCACCTCGAACGACGGGTCTGTTGCGGTCATCGGCTTTGGCGGTGCCGGGATGGCCCACGCGGTATCGGGCGTTGTGCGAACGAGAGTGAGGTCGAGCGCTCCAGGGCCCTGCGTCCATTTTCCGATGATGGTGTTGCCGTCGGCGCTGAGCGTTCCTTCGAACGAGCCGTTTATCGCGCTTACGGCGTACTTTACTGTGGAGCCGTCAACGGAAACCGAGCTGGCAGTAATTGGCTGACCGCCCTGATCGATGCTGTACATCACAGCGCCGAGCTTACCGTCGGGAGCTTTGGATATTTTTAGCACGGTGCGCAGGTCGTGACCGGGCGCGTGCAACGTACCCTGCCACTGCCCGGCGATGTCTTGCGATTGGGCCATGGCGACGCTCCCGGTAAAAAGCGCAACGGCAAAAACGAAAATTATGAGCATCAGCTTTTTCATACCGACCTCCGACCTGGAAAATGACTTAGAACACGATTCGGCTGCGCAGCCTTTTAGAATTGCAGAACCTGAGATTTAGAAGTGTGGCACGTGAATCGTACGCTCACTCCGTACCAATGACAAGAAATATGGCGCGCATGCGTGCTGTGGGGCACGTCGCTATCTTGTGATGGGGCGGAGGCGGGTGCTAGACTGATTTGCAGACGAAAACGTAGCATTCGCTGTGGAAGTTACTTCGATTTGAGGGGAATCCGTGGCTGAACCGAAGGATGAGGGCTTTAAGGTAGTTGATCGCCGGCTTTTTACCGAGCAGGGCGAGTTGCGCCAGGACATGGTGGAACAGGAGCGGCGCGAAGAGGAAGCGGCGACGAAAAAGGCGGCTGAACGGGCGAAGTCTGCGCCTGCGAAGGGCGAAGACGGCACGGAGGCCGGTGCGGCGTCCGAAGAAGCAGAGGAGGCCGACGCGATTCCTTCTTCGCGAAGCTTCCAGTTGATGGTGGACTTTCTTACTCGAAATGCGGCGGCGATGCTTGGCGGGATGGCCGATCCGCGCACGGGACAGCCATTCGTCGATATTGAGGGCGCGCGCGAGATGATCGATATGCTCGACGTCCTGCGCGAAAAGACAAAGGGCAATCTTGCGAAAGCCGATTCGGATCTGCTGGTCGAGGTGCTCGGGAGCCTTAAGCTGAGCTTTATGGAGATTTCGAAGGCTGCCGCGGATGCGATGGCGAAGAAAAAGATGAAGACGGGCGGGTGACGCGCGGCGATTGATTCCGTGTATGCGGCATTTGAAAAGCGAAGAAGGGCCCTTCGCTTCGCCCAGGATGATGTCATTTTGGCTTTTAATTGGTGTGAATGGTTGAGAGTTAACCTTCCTGTGAGTTCATGTCGGCGATTCAACTGACAATATTGGGATCGGGAACGTCAATGGGCGTGCCGACGCTCGGCTGCCACTGCGCCGTATGCGAATCGAGCGATCCGCGCGACAAGCGGACGCGCGCTTCCGTGCTGCTCTCGTGGAACGGTCACAACGTGGTGATCGACACAACGCCCGATTTTCGTTTTCAGGCGTTGCGCGCGAAGCTCGATCGGCTGGACGCCGTGATCTACACGCATGCGCATGCGGATCACATTATGGGGATGGATGACATTCGGCCGTTTAATTTTCATCAGCGCGCGCCGATTCCGCTTTACGGAGACGATGAGACGCTGGCGCGCCTGCACGAGCAGTTTGGCTACGTGTTTCGCGAGGCGCCTGTGGGAGCTACAGTGCCTTCAGTGGATGTGCGCCGGATCGATGGGCCGATTCGTTTTCGCGGAATGGAATTGTTGCCGGTACCGGCGATGCATGGGCCGACGGGAGTACTCGGCTTTCGGATTCACAATGCGGCGTATCTGACGGATTTCAGTTCTGTGCCCGAAAGCTCGAAGGCGCTTCTCACGGGACTTGATGACCTGATCCTTTCCGCGCTGCGCGATGCACCTCACGTGATGCATTCAACGGTAGCGAATTCACTGGCGCTCGTGGAAGAGCTCAAGCCGAAGCGGGCTTGGTTTACGCATATCGCGCACGATCTGGGACACGAGAAGACAAACGCGCGGCTGCCGGAACATGTGCGGCTTGCTTACGACGGATTGAGTTTTGAGGTGCGCGGCTGATGGCGATCGCGAAGACATGGTCGTGCGAGGAGTGGGTCGAACGATTCGGCGCGGCTCGCAAGCAGACGGCCGTCACGATTGGGAATTTCGATGGCGTGCATGTGGGGCATCAGGCGATCTTAAAGCAGGTTTGCGCGAATGCTCGCGCTGCGGACCGAGTGAGCGCCGTACTCACGTTTTATCCGCATCCTGCGAAGGTGCTGCGGCCCGCGGAAGCGCCGCCATTGCTGGAAACCATCGATCAGCGAATCGCACGGCTTGAAGGCACCGGAATAGACGCGGTGCTCGTGGCGCATTTTGACCGCGAGCTTGCTTCGCTGTCGCCGGAAGAGTTTGCCGAGGCGTTTTTGGCGAAGACCATGCGCGCCGGCAGCGTGTTTGTGGGAGAGAATTTTCGTTTTGGGCATCGGCAAGCCGGCGACGTGAAGCTGCTGCGCGAAATTGGTGCGCGACTCGGTTTTCAAGTCGAGATTGTGCCGCCTGTTTATGAGGAAATCGGTGGGAAGCGGCTGGTGGTTTCCAGTTCGGCGATTCGCGCGGCAGTGCGCGACGGGCGAATGGACGAAGCGACGCGTATGCTTGGGCGGCCGTTTGCGCTGGAAGGCGAAATCCGCACGGGAAGCGGGCTCGGTCGAAAGCTCGTCGTGCCGACGCTGAATCTGAGTACAGAGCAGGAATTGCTGCCAAAGCTGGGTGTATATGCGACGGAGACGACAGTCGCGAGCGCGGATTACCGGTCGGTGACAAATGTCGGGATGCGGCCGACGTTTGACGGCGCAAAACTGGCGATCGAAACGCATCTTTTTGGATTCAGCGACAATTTGACGAGCGGACCGATGGCGATTCGTTTTCACTCGCGGATTCGCGACGAAAAGAAATTTTCGGGGCCGGAAGAATTGAAGCAGCAGATTCTACGTGATATTGAAACGGCGAAGGAGTATTTTCAGACGAGTCCGGCGCGGTAACTATGTTTGGCTATGACGACGATTCCGCCGAGGAGACTAAACCTGCAGATTATACTGGCCTAAAAATCCTAGCCATTGTATTGCCCGTGTTTCTCGTATTTATTTTCCTGGGCAATGCCGATATGGGCCTGACTGCTACTATCGTATTGGGGCTCATTATTTTTGCAATTAAGCTCCGCTGGAATCTGCGAAAACATGTGTGGTTTTGGGCGACCGTCGTTGTGGTATTGGCGCTTCACGTCCCATTGTTTTTCATCGTTCACTGGCCCCATACAAGCACTCCTACGATTGCTTACACCATGCCGTTCGGCGTCGCAGATTTTCTAATTACGTTGGGAGCTATTGGACTCGCAGAAAAAATCTTCCAGCGAACAAAAGACTAGCACTATCCGATACAGCGCAAAAAATACACAGTGCGCGAACCCATAATGTCACTTATGCAATTCTGGACGTGCTGACGACGGGATGTTCTGCGGGCTTGCCGTCGCGGCAATCTTTGCAGAGGCCGCCGACTTCGGTGCGCGTGACGCTGATTTCGATGTCGAGATCGTCGGCGATCTGCGCTTTCAAGTCCTCGTAAAGCTGAGATTCAAACTCGCGGACTCTTCCGCAGCGAATACAGGCGACATGAATGTGATCGCGCGGCCCGTGGCTTTCGTAATAGTGGCGATGGCCGCGCAAATGGAGAAGATCGAGTTCATCGATGAGGCCATGATTTTTGAGCAGGTCCATCGTGCGATAGACCGTCACGCGCGTGATATTAGGATCGATCTTCTGGGCGCGCTCGAGGATCTCTTCGGCGTCCATGTGCCGCGGCGCGCCTTCGAGCACTTCAACGAGCACCATGCGCTGACGCGTGAGGCGAATGCCGCGCGCCTTGATCTGACGGGCTAAATGGCCGGTCGGCTCATGTTCGTTAATGCGTTCGCCGGTAGACGAACGATGCGTGAAGGCGGTTTGTGACGGGTATTCGCTCACATCTCAAGTATAACAGATGGATTTTGGGGAATCCCATTGTCCCGCCAGATGGGCGCCAATATCTCGACTCGTTCCGGGAATTTCTAGTTCCCGGCGGCGACGCCCTTCGAGGAGCCGCTCTCGTCATCTGAAGCGTCTTCGCCGAGTTCGGCGAGATCGTCATTTTCGCCGGAGCTGAATATTTCGGCAGCAGACTGCGCGGCTTCGGCTGCGATTGCATCGTTTGCGTCAACGTCTAATGCTTCTTCGCCAGCGACTTCTGCGCGTGATTGGGCTTCCACCGCAGCGCTCATCTCATCAGCAGAGTGCGCCGAGTCGGCTATGAGCGCGTCATTCGCGTTCACGTCGAGCGATTCCGCCTCGCTGTTCACTGGCGCTTCATCGGTAGGGGCATCAGCGGGCGAAACAGCCGCGATGCCTTCGTCTGCGCCCAGCGCCGCTTGCGCGAGCTGCTCAAATTCCTTCAGGCTGGGGAGTTCGTCAAGATCGGAAAGGCCGAAACGCATCATGAATTGCTTTGAAGTGCGATAGAGAATTGGGCGGCCGATCACTTCTTTGCGGCCGGCTGTCGTGATGAGG